>JASHNY010000069.1 GCA_030041385.1 Alphaproteobacteria bacterium | reverse complement strand
ATCCCTTCTCGACTATCTGGCGAGGCTTCGCTTTACCGGCGATGTCGATGCCTTGCCCGAAGGCACCGTGTTCTTTCCGAACGAGCCGGTTTTGCGCGTGGTGGCACCGCTGCCGCAGGCACAGCTGGTCGAGACCCGGCTGATAAATCTCGTCCATTTCGAGACGGTCGTCGCCTCCAAGGCCGCACGACAGGTCTTAGCGGCCGGCGGCAAGCCGCTGGTCGATTTCGGCCTGCGCCGCGCGCACGGCGCCGAAGCCGGGCTGCTGGCTGCCCGCGCCAGCTATATCGCCGGGTTTGCCGGCACCGCGACCCTCGCGGCCGGCATCGCATTCGACATTCCGGTCAAGGGCACCATGGCCCACTCCTTTGTTCAGGTGCATGACGACGAAAGCCTGGCATTCGAGCATTTTGCGCGCTCGCGGCCGAGCGACCTCGTGCTGCTGATCGACACTTACGACACCGAACGGGCGGCCCGGCGTGTCACCCGTCTCGCGCCTCGTCTCGCCGCCCATGGCATCACCATCGCCGGTGTGCGGATCGACAGCGGCGATCTCGCCGCGGAGGCGCGCAGGGTCCGGCAAATCCTCGACGAGGCCGGCTTGCAGAAGATCGCGATCGTCGCGAGCGGCGGGATTGACGAGGACGACCTGCTGGCCCTGCGCGCGGCGCCGATCGATTCGTTCGGGGTCGGCACCAGCCTGACGACGTCCTCGGACGCGCCGGCGTTGGACTGCGCCTATAAACTGCAGGAATACGCCGGCATTCCGCGACGCAAGCGCTCGCTCGGCAAGGCCACATGGCCGGGACGCAAGCAGGTCTGGCGCACGGTCTCGGCGACCGGCGCGTTTTGCGACGATCTGGTCGGGCTGGAAAGCGAACGGCACAGCGGCGAGGCGTTGCTGCGGCCGGTGATGCGGAGCGGACGACGCGTCGAACCCGTCCCGTCGCTGGCGCAGATCCGGGAACATGCACGCAAGCAGCTCAATGGGCTGCCTGCCGCGCTCGCTCGGCTCGAACCTTTCACGTATCCCGTCGCGATCTCCGACGCACTGCAAACCCTGGCGGCGAGGCTGGACCAGGAAGACCGTGCGCGGCCAGACCGGCCTTAGGGATGCTCGATATCCGTGGGAATGGCCCGCCCACCGTTGTGCCGGCAACCGAGATCGGCATAGACGACAAGGTTCGCTTCCTTCGTGATCCCCGCCATTATCCCGGCAACGGAAACCGGGTCGACGCGTTGGAAACCCATTACTCCTGGGTCTTCCTCAGCGGCGACCACGCGTACAAGCTGAAAAAGCCCGCACGCGGCGACGGTTTCGACTTCACCAGCGTCGGCGCCCGTCTGCGCAACGCGCAGACCGAACTCCGGCTCAACCGCCGGCTCGCGGCCAAAATCTATCTGGGGATCGTCGCGCTGATCCGACAGCCGGGCGGCCGGCTGCGGCTCGGCGGCGATGGCGAAGCCGTCGATTGGCTGGTCCAGATGCGGCGGTTCGACCCTGACCGGATGCTGGATCGGCGGATCGCGAGCGGCCAGTGGCGTTACGGTGAGCTCGAAGCCTTGGCGCAGCGTCTCGCACGATTTTTCGCTTCCGGCCAGAGGAGTCGGCTCACGCCGCGCGATCATATCGGGCGGCTGCGCGTGGAATTGCGCAAGGCGCTCGCCGCGCATCGGCGCATCGGAGAGCCGCGCCTGGCCCACAGGGCGGCGTCGCTGGTGCGCGTTTTAGATGCGTTCATCGCCCGGCGGGAACGGCTGTTTCGCCGCCGGGTCACGCAGGGCCGGGTGATCGACGGCCATGGCGATTTGCGACCCGAGCACGTTTGTTCACATGGCGTGCCGCAAATTATCGATTGCCTGGAATTCCGGGCCGATCTTCGGCAGCTAGATCCGGTGAGCGAAATCGCGTTTCTGGCTCTCGAATGCGGCCGGCTCGGCGCCTCGCCGATCGCCGGCCGCCTGCTGCGGCGCTATCGCGAGGTGTCCGGAGACCGCCCGGATCAGGCGCTTTTCCGGTTTTACACAGCCTTCAACGCGATCATCCGCGCGCGCCTGGCGATCGAGCATATCGCCGATCCCGGCGCGCGGACACGGGCGCAGTGGATCGAACGGGCCGAGTCGTACCTCGCTGTCGCGGCTCGAGAATGCCGATTGCTGTGCCGCTGATCTGGATCAACGCAGGCACTAAGTCGTCCGGAAAATATGGCTGCACCGAACCGCACCATGCAGCAGCAAGGGCAACGCCATGATTGGTACCAATCGCGACCTCATCGCGATGCGCGCAGTGATCGACCACGAAATCTTCGCGCTCGCGTTGCGGAAGAGCGCGATGGGCCGCAGGGACAGCGCCAACGAAATCGATCGCCGGCTTTCGGCACTCGCGCGCGAGCGCGTGGCGCTGTGCGCGGCGATCGTCAACCGGCGCCGGGAATCGGCGAAAAACATCGTCGTGCTGGCGTCATGGCTGAGCGGCTATGGGGCGCTCGACAACATCGCGCTTGATGCAGGTCGGCGGCGCCGGGCGGTTGACGCAGATCAAGGTGATGCCGCTGTGCCCTGATATCCGTACGGCAGCCTTCGACTGCTATCCGGAGCACACGGATGTCCCATAAACAGGTTCTCTTCCGCTCCATCGCGCGCGAGAAAATCCTGCACGGCGCGACCCAGCTGGTCGACGCCATTCGCGTGACCTTAGGACCGCGCTCGAAGTCGGTGCTGATCGAAAAGAAATGGGGCGCGCCGCTGGTCTGCAATGATGGCGTGACGATCGCCAAGGAATTCGACCTCAAGGACCCGGAGGAAAATCTCGGGGCGCGCATGCTGCGCGAGGCTGCGGAAAAGACCGGTGACATGGTCGGCGATGGCACCAGCACCGCCACCATCCTGGCGCATGCGATCTTTGCCGATGGCGTGCGAAACGTGGTCGCGGGCGCCAGCGCGATCGACATCAAACGCGGCCTCGATCGCGCCGCCAAGCGAGCGATCGAGACGTTGAAAACCCTGTCCCGCCCCGTAGCGACGCGCAAGGAGAAGGCGCAGGTTGCCGCCATTTCGGCGCACAACGATCCGCAGATCGGCGAGCTTGTCGCCGATGCGATGGATAAGGTCGGCAATGACGGCGTCATCACCGTCGAGGAGTCGAAGACGACCGAAACCGTACTCGAGGTCGTCGAGGGCCTGCAGTTCGACCGCGGGTTCCTGTCGCCCTATTTCATCACCGACGCCGAGAAGATGGAGGTGGTGCTGGATGATTGCCGCATCCTTCTCTCGGACCGAAAGATCGGTGCCCTCAACGATTTCGTTCCGCTCCTTGAACAGGTTGTGAAGGCAGCGGCCCCCTTGCTCGTTATCGCCGAGGACGTCGAGGGCGAAGCCCTGGCGACCCTGATCATCAACCGCCTGCGGGGCGGGCTGAGGAGCTGCGCGGTCAAGGCGCCGGGGTTCGGCGACCGCCGCAAGGCGATGCTGCAGGACATCGCAGTCTTGACCGGCGGGTTCGTGATTTCGGAAGAAATCGGCTTCAAGCTCGAAAACGTCACCCTCGCGCAATTGGGTCGGGCCAAGCGGGTGATGGTTGACAAGGACAACACGACGATCATCGGCGGCGGCGGCGATCATGCCGAGATCCAGGGCCGCATCGAGCAGATCCGGCGCGAGATCGACAAAACCACCAGCGACTACGACCGCGAAAAGCTGCAGGAGCGGCTCGCAAAGCTTTCCGGCGGGGTCGGTGTCGTTCGCGTCGGCGCACCCTCGGAAGCCGAGATGAAGTCGCGCAAGGAGGCGCTGGATGACGCGATCAGCGCAACCAAAGCTGCGGTTGCCGAAGGCATCGTGCCGGGCGGCGGACTGGCGCTCTTGCGCTGCATCGATGCGGTTGCCGACGAGGAAGCCCAATGCGACGGGGACGAGCGCACGGGCGTTCAGATCCTGAAGCGCGCGCTGGCGGCGCCGACCCGTCAGATCGCCGAGAATTCCGCGGTTGATGGTGGCGTCGTGGTCGCGCGCATGACCGAATCCAAGGGCAATTACGGCTTCGATGCCAGCCGCAAGCAGTATGTCGATCTGGTCGAGGCCGGCATCATCGATCCCACAAAAGTCGTCCGCGTTGCGTTGGAGAATGCGGTTTCGGTTGCCAGCGTGCTCCTCTTGACCGAAGCGACGATGACGGAGCTTCCGGAACCCGTAAAGGAGCGCGCCGGCGAGCATGAAATGGCGCTGTAGGGCTCCCGGATCAGGGCAGCGCGTTCCGCATCGAGAAGCGGTACCTGGATGCGTTGCCCGACCCAGCGGCGAATCGCCGCGCTTCCATGCCGCACGCCGCCAGTTTGCACGACATACAAAATCGAAGTCGAGAGCACGCCGACGAAACGATTGCTCCGAGAAATCAGCGGCATTAAGACCACCGCACGAAAACCCACTAGTCGGCGCTGGGTCTGATAGTGGAGAACCCTTCGGGGATATCTTGTGTTAGCGGTGCAAATGACTCTCTACCACATCTACTTCATCGACCACGGGGGCAATATCTTCGCGGCGCATCACGTAGAGAACGGCGATGACAAGGCGGCGATCGAGTCTGCTCACCGCCTGAATGTGCTCCCGAACCTTGGGGCTGGCTTCGAGGTGTGGAAGGATGACCGGCTGGTTCACCGGCATGACAACCGAGAGCGCGCCTGAAGACGGCCCGTGCCGAATCCGAAATTCGCCGTATCTCGGGGTGACGCTCCGGTCGAGGCGCCGACTTTACCTTTCCACCCAGAACTCGCCAATTTTGCGGTAGCGCTTTTTTACCGCTGCCCAGGCGACGCGATGGGCAAGCTCCTCCTGAGCTTCCGGGCCCCGGTCCGCATACGTTCTCCAGGCCGCGTTGAATGCCGCGCGGAAAATTTCCTGTCCATGCCAGGGCAGCCGGCGGACGGGGGCGGGCAGATCGTCGGGGGTCGCGTACGGCACGAAAATCTAGACTTCCGGCGTTGCGGCCGTGCCATGCGGTGCGAGAATTTGGACGCATTGCCGCACGACCAGAGCGCCGCCGCGCAGCTGCTCCACGGTCGGCAGAAAGGCATCGATCTTCGCATCGCTGTCGATGATTTCGACGATGATCGGCAAATCGTAAGAGAACCCGCGCCAGGTCTCGTGAATATGCCGCGACCGGCCGTACCCGGCGGCTCCGCGCACAACCTTGGCACCGGCCAGACCCGCCTCGCGCGCCGCCCGCAGGATCGCCTCGTACAGCGGCTGGCCGTCGTGGGTATCGTCGTCGCTGATCAAAATTCGCAATGACGTTGCGTCAGTCCACTGTGGCATCGCCATCTCCCTTAAAGCGGCTGCAGCGGGCCCATACCGCCGCCGCCGTGCGGCCGATCGCTTCCGCAAGTGCGGGCAAGAGCGGACAAAAGGCTAGGAATCCACGGCGAGCCCGGCCTTGATCTGCGTCAATCGCTCCGGGTCGAAAATGGTGCCGGCGCAAAAAACCCAAGGCCAGACGAGGTCAAGACCGGTCGTGCCGGCAGGTTCCGGCATGTGGGCGCCAGCACCCGGCAAACGGGCCGTCGGCGCCGCAGCCGGACGGCCCGTGGTTGCCCGCCTTACGTGAAATGGGGCATCACCTCCGCGGCCATCAACTCGTGGGTCTCGCGGTCGTTGCGGTAGTCGCTGTTGATCAGCAGATCGACGCCGGCGTCGCGATACTCGCCGATCAGGTCGATCGCCTCGGAGACGGTGCCGACAAAGCCGCGCAGCGCGCCCCGCGCCGACAGCCGCGCACGCTTTGCGGCAACGGCCGCCGCGTCGCGTGCCAGCAGCCAGCTGTTGTTGTGGGTCTTTTCGATGGTGGCGAAGTCGCGCCCCGCCGCGTCGCAGTGGCGCCGGAGCACCTCGAATTTGTGCTTCACCATGTCGGGCTCGCCGCCGACATTGCAGGCGTCGGCGAGGCGTGCTACCGCGCGCAAGGTCAGCTGCTCACCGCCGCCGGCGATCATCACCGGCGGGCGCGGCTTCTGCACCGGTTTCGGCTCGAGGATCGCGTCCTCGACATGGAAATACCGGCCATGGAACGTGGTGCGCGCCTGCGTCCACATCGCCAGGATCAGGCGCACAGCTTCCTCCATCTGCCGGATGCGGGTTGCCGGCCGCGGCGGGAATTCCCACCCGTATTGCCGGTATTCGGTCTCGAAATAGCCGGCGCCGATGCCGAGCGTCAGCCGTCCCTGGCTGACCAGATCGACCCCGGCGGCGATTTTGGCCAGGTGCGCCGGGTTGCGGTAGCCGACCGAGGTCGCCAGCGTCGCGAGGCGGATGCGAGCGGTGACGGCGGCGAGGGCCGAGAGCGCCGTCCAGCCTTCGAGGAACGGCTCGTCGGGCGCGCCGACGCCGGGAATCTGGATCAGGTGGTCCATCACCGAGAACCAGACGAAGCCGTGGTTTTCGGCCCATTGCGCCTTGGCCTTGAGGCTCTCGAACGCGGCGGCGGAATCCGCGCCGTAAACCCATGAAGGGTTGTGAATGCCGAACTTCATCGGGATGCTCCGGCTGTCGGGGGCAAGCGGCCCTGTGGCCGCCGCCCCCATTTCACGCCGTCAGGCGGTTTTGATCCAGACCGCTTTGACGTTGCCGCCGCGCGCGCCCGTCGCGGCGGTTACAGCACGCGGTGCGAGACGTTTTTGGCGACCGTGTAGCAGTCGAGCCCTTCGGTGCCGCCCTCGCGGCCGTAACCGCTGTCCTTCACCCCGCCGAACGGGGTTTCGGCGAACGAGGCGGTCAGGTGGTTGATCGACAGATTGCCGACCTCGACCCGTTCCGCAAGCTGGTCGACGTTGCGCGCCGACCGGGTGAAGGCATAGCCCGCGAGGCCGTAGGGCAACGAATTGGCCTTGTCGATCGCCTCGTCGAGGGTCTTGACCGGGGAAATGAGCGCCAGCGGGCCGAACGGCTCCTCGTGCATCGCCCGGGCGTCGTCGGGCACGTCGGCGAGCACGGTCAGCTCGTGGAAATAGCCGCGATTGCCGATGCGATTGCCGCCGGCGACGATGCGCGCACCCTTGGCCCGCGCGTCGGCGATCAGCGTTTCCATCGCCGCGAGCCGACGGTCGTTGGCGACCGGGCCCATCTGGGTTTGCGGGTCGAGCCCGTCGCCGATCTTGATCTGCCGGGCCTTTTCGCCGAATGCCGTGGTAAAGCGGTCGTAGATCGCCTCCTGCACGAAAAACCGGGTCGGCGAGATGCAGACCTGACCGGAATTGCGCGACTTGCCGACCGCCGAGGTCGCCGCGCTGGCCTCCGGGTCGGCGTCGTCACAGACGATGACCGGCGCGTGCCCGCCCAGTTCCATGATCGCCGGCTTCATGTGCGCCCCGGACAGCGCGGCAAGGTGCTTGCCGACCGGGATCGAGCCGGTGAACGTGACGAGCCGGATGGTCGGCTTGGGGATCAGATACTCGGAGATTTCCGAGGGAACGCCGAACACCAGGTTCAACACGCCCGGCGGCAATCCGGCGTCGGCAAAGGCGCGGACGAGGTTGTAGGCCCCGGCCGGGGTTTCCTCCGACGCCTTCAGGATGATCGTGCACCCCGACGACAGCGCCCCGGCGACCTTGCGCGCCGGCGACGACATCGGGAAGTTCCACGGCGAAAACGCGGCGACGACGCCGATCGGCTGGCGCAATACGGTGTTGCGCATGCCCGGCTCGCTTGGGATCACCCGGCCGTAGACGCGGCGACCTTCGGTCGCATCCCAATCGATGATGTCGCAACCGCGCAGGATTTCGAGCTTTGCCTGGGCCAGCGGCTTGCCCTGTTCGAGCGTGATTGGGACGGCATTTTCCTCGGCCCGCTCGCGGCAGATTTGCGCGGCGCGCTGGATGATCTCGGCGCGCTTCGCCGGCGCGGTGTTGCGCCAGACCTGGAAGCCCTTGGCGGCCGCCGCCAGCGCGTCGTCGAGGTCGGTGCGCGTCGCATGCGGCACCGTGCCGAGCACGCTCTCGTCGGCCGGGTTGACGACGGGCGCGCCGTCGCGGCGGCGCCATTCGCCGCCGATATGCAGTTTCAATTCGGGATAGGAAGCCATGTCACCCTCTCCGCAATTCGCTACGCTCCACCCCCCGTAAGGCTAACGACCTATCATGCCGACAGGCTCATCGCAATATACCAGAAAATATAACGATGGGCAGAACCATCGCCGGGCCGCCGCCCGGCCGCCCGCAGGCGGGATCGCTCCGCCCGCGTTAGCGATGATCGCGCCGGTCGCGGCGTTGACCACCGTGAAGGTCTTGCCTGAGGCGGCACCGACCGGTTGGCCGTCGATCGGCATTTTCGGCGTTTCACATATAGCGCCTAAGCGCAATATCCTGGTCGATACATCGTGCAATGAAAGGCTCTTGCCATGTCCGTGACCGAAGCCGCCCGCCCGCAAGCCAAGTCCCACCTGCGCCAGGCGCGCATGCTGATCGACGGCGACTGGGTCAACAGCCGGTCGGCCGCGACCCTGACCGTCGAGAATCCCGCCAAGCGCCAGCCGATCGCGACGATCCCGCGCGGCGATGCGGCCGATGTCGATGCCGCGGTGGCGGCCGCCGCCCGTGCTTTTCCGGCCTGGAGCAGGGTTGCGCCGCGCGATCGCGGCCGGCTCCTGCTGCGCATCGCCGACAAGATGGAAGAAGCGGCCGAGGAATTGGCGCGCCTGATCGCGCTCGAAACCGGCAACGCGCTCAGAACCCAGGCGCGCGGCGAAGCGCGGCTCAGCGCCGACATTTTCCGCTATTTCGGCGGGCTCGCCGGCGAATTGAAGGGTGAGACGATCCCCTTGGGCGAGCAGGTGCTGAGCTACACAAGGCGCGAGCCGCTCGGCGTGGTCGGCGCGATCATCCCGTGGAACGCGCCGGTCTTGCTCGGCGCTCTCAAGATCGCGCCCTCGCTGTGCGCGGGCAACACGCTGGTGCTGAAGGCGGCCGAGGACGCGCCGCTCGGCGTGCTGATGATGGCTGAGGCCTGCCGGGAATTCCTGCCGCGCGGCGTGCTCAACGTGCTGACCGGGCTCGGCGAAGAGGCGGGCGCCGCCTTGGCCCAGCACCCGACGGTGCGGAAATTGTCGTTCACCGGCTCGACCGAGGTCGGCAAGTTGATCATGCGCGCCGCCGCCGACCGGATCGTGCCGGTATCGCTGGAACTGGGCGGCAAAAGCCCGTCGATCGTCTATCCCGATGCCGACGAGGACTGGGTCGTCGACGGGGTCATCGCCGGCATGCGCTTCACTCGGCAGAGCCAGTCCTGCACCGCCGGGTCGCGCCTCTTCCTGCACGCCGACATCTTCGACAGCTTCCTCGGCAAATTGCAGGCGAAAACCCAGGCGCTGAAGCTCGGCGACCCGCTCGACGAGGCGACCGATATCGGCAGCATCATCAACGAGAAGCAGTTCACCAAGGTGTGCGGCTATGTCGCGGACGGGCTGAAGCGCAAGGACGCCCGCCTGGTGTTCGGCGGCCTGCCGCCCAAGGAAGGGCCGCTCAGCCAAGGCTATTTCGCGCTGCCGACCGTGTTCGCCGATGCGTCCAACGACTGGCGGCTGGCGCGCGAGGAGATTTTCGGCCCGGTCCTGGTCGCGATCCCGTGGCGCGACGAGGACGAGGCGATCCGCATGGCCAACGACAGCCATTACGGCCTCGCCGCCTATGTCTGGACCCACGACATCGGCAGCGGCCTCAGGGCCGCGCACGCGATCGAAAGCGGCTGGGTGCAGGTCAACCAGGGCGGCGGCCAGTCGCCCGGCCATTCCTATGGCGGCTACAAGCAGAGCGGGATCGGCCGCGAGTTCTCGCTCGAAGGTATGCTCGACAGCTTCACCCAGCGTAAGAACGTGACGGTCAATTTGAATACGCCGCGCCGGGCATAGCGCCGCTGTTGCCCCTCACCCCAACCCGCTCGCCGCACGCGGGGCGCGGGAGTGGGGTCACGCCCCTGTGGCGCCGCCCGGGCGCAGGCCAAGCGCGGTCTCCCAGGCCTGCTGCGTCGCGAGCTCCTCGGTCCACGGGCGCATCAGCGCGGCGGCGCGCGCGTCGCGCGCATAGCGCTCGAGCGGATAGCGCTTGAGGAAAGCCCGTCCGCCACAGATGCGGATCGCCTCCTGGGTGACCGCGACCACGCTGCGTTGCACGGTGATGTGCGCGGCCCGGGCGCGCTGGACCGCCTCCAGCGGCGCATCGACCTGGGCCTCCGAGATGGCCCGATAGTAGAGCGCGCGGGCGGACTCGATCGCCAACAGCATCTCGGCGACCGCCGGCCCCTTCGCCGCGAGCTCGGTATGCGGGACCGGCGCGCCCGGCATCCGGCCGGTCAGGTACGCAAGCGCACCGTCGTAAGCCGCTTGCATGAGCCCGAGGAAGGTCGCGGAAAAGCTCAGAAAGAGGTGCGGGAAGGCGTTATACATGGCCCCGAACAGGCCGGGCGGCAGCACTTCCGCATCATCGGGGACGAACACGTTCTCCAGCACCATGTCGCGACTGACCGTCGCCCGCATCCCCATCGGATCCCAGTCGTCGGAGAACGTCACACCCGGCGCGTCCTTGGGTACCTGGAGATACAATGTGCGCTCGATCCAGGGCTCGTCGCCAAGCCGGATGGCCGGGGTGGCGTAATACGGGGCGCAGCCCCCGAGAGAGACGAAAAACTTCCGCCCGTTGACCACATAACCGCCTTCCACCTTCTGCGCGGTGGTGCCGAAGCGGCGGCCGCCGACACCAAGCTTGGTATCGGTCTCGCCCTGCTCCACCGGCTCGCTGTGGGGCTGCCCGTAAAAAGCGCCGTCCTTCACGACCTCGCGGAACTTGACGGCCCGGAGCCTCTCGTGGCGCTCCCGCATGGCGGGCGGCATCGCCATGTTGTCGGCAATCGGGCCCATCATCAGCATCGTCAGGCAGTGCATGTTGAAGGTGAGCGCGGTCGAGGCATTGCCTTGCGCCAGCTGCTCCGCCACCAGGCAGTACGTCTCGTAATCGGCCCCGAGCCCGCCATGGCGTTCGGGCACGCACAGGTCGAGGAGGCCCTCGGTCCGAAGATCGGCATAGTCGTCGAACGGAAAGGACGCGTCGCGGTCGTGGTGGCCGGCGCGCGGGGCGAAACGCTCGCGGGCGAGACGGCGGGCGAGGGCAATCAGCTCGCATTGCCGGGAGGACGGTTGGAGCTGCATCCAAGGGTTCCGCGCAGACCACGTCTTGGGCCAATAAGCCACTCCCCAAGACCCGATTTCAAGCGCAGCCTGAGGCCCCGCACTCCACCGGGAGGAAGAGATGCCCTTTATCGCGTCAAATGGCCTGACCGAGGCGGAAACCAGCAGCACTGTCGCGGCCGGCGGGATGAACGTGCACTACCATGACATCGGCGCCGGGGAGCCGGTGCTGTTCCTCCACTCCTACGGTCCCGGCACCACCGCGTGGATCACCTTTCACAAGGCGGTCGGCGAGCTGTCGCGGCACTATCGCTGTATCCTGATGGACCTGCCGAATTTCTCCAAGACCGGTCCGATCGTCTACCGCGAGGGGGTGCACGCCCTGCAGGCGCGCACCGCCGTTGCGCTATTGGATGCGCTCGGCATCGAAAAGGCGCATTGGGTCGGCAACTCGCAGGGTGGGCAATCAGCGATGGTGGCGGCGATTTCCTATCCGGAGCGGGTGCGGAAGTTCGTCATGGGCGGCTCGCATATCGGCACCGGCGGCGACCGCTATCTGATGGCCAACCGCCCGTCGGAAGGCAGCCGCGCCACCCGGCAGGCGCTCGACGACCCGAGCCGCGACAACATCCGCCGCTACCTGCGCGTGCATATCGACGACGAGAGCCTGGTGACCGACGAACTCGTCGATTACATCCACCGCGCGCACACCTGGTCGCCCGAATTCATGGCGGCGCGCGCGCAATCGGAAAGCCTGCCGCACGACTACACTTCCGACCTTCCCGGCATCAAGGCGCCGGTCCTTCTGATCCACGGCCGCTACGACCGCATGGTGCCGTTCGAGGTGTCGATCGCGATCCTCAACCACATCGCCGATTCGCGCCTCGTGATTCTCAACAATTGCGGCCACTGGCCACCGTTCGAGAAACCGGCCGAATGGACCGCCCAGGTGCTGGCGTTTCTGCGCGGCTACGAGGCCGTGACTACAGGAACACGCTGAGGTTTTTGTCGAGCAGCACGTTGGCGTCGAGGACGATCGTGCGTCGCGCCACCTTCCACGCGCCGTTCACCTTGCGCAGCACATCGTCGCGGCAGCCGGAAAGCAGCTGATGGTCGGTTTCGAGGTGCGAGCGGTAGACGAGAAAAGCGGTTCGCGCCGTGACCTCGCCGTTGGCTTGCGGCGTCGCTTCGAGATTGCCGATCAAGTGGCGGGTGCGCGACGGCGGGTCCTCGGCCCAGGCCATGCCGGTTTCGAGCCGGGCGACGCGCATTTCGAGATAGCGCTTGTCCTCCTCGAGGATCGCGAGGTCGCCGAGTTCGCTCAATTCGCGGTGCAATTCGCGGCGCAACACGTTCTTGCGGCGCGGCATGAAATAGAGCACGTCGTCGGTGAAGAGATCGAGCCATTCCCTGAGCCGGCGTTCGTCGAGCAGCCAGGCCTCGCGGATGTAGAACTGCATCAGCTCGAACCACAGGGCCTGCTGCGCCGGTTGGGCCGGACGCGACGATTCTGACGTCATCGCAAGCTCCCGCCCCGTTCATGGGGGAGGGTTGGGGTGGGGGTGATTCGGCCCTCATCCACCGAGCCCTGCGGGCTCGGTCCCCGCTCTCCCGCATGCGGGAGAGGGTACCCGGAGGGCGGGTTAGGGTATACGGCTGGCATCCCGCTACCCCCGCATCGTCGCCGCGCCGGCGAAGCAGGCCTTGATCGGGTCGAGCGGGATGTCGGCCCAGCTCTCCGCGTTCATGAACTCTTCCCAGCGCCGATAGAACAGCCGCTGGTTGTTCTCGGAGATGTAGCGCTCCGAGACCAGCCCGGGATAATCCGGGTGTGCCCCGGCGTGCCCGAGGCCCATCGACAGGTCCTGCTTGTGCCGACGGCCGAAATGCCTGGTGCTCGCCTCGGTCACCTGCCGCCAGTTGTCGACATCGTCCTGTTCGAACATGCCGGCGGCGCCGTTATTGGCCTGACTGCCGATGCGCAGCGCCCGCTTGATCTCCTCCGGCGCATCTCGCTCCAGCAGCACGAAGTGCCAGAACTCGGTCTTGAGCGGGCCGCGCGGCAATGCCAGCCGCAGCCCGAGGATGCCGTTGGGGAAGATCGAATGGTTGCCGAGCTGCACCCGGTGCGCGCGCAGTGCGCCCAGCCGCCGCTCGACCTCGGGCATCGTCGCCTCGTGATGCTGCTGAAACAGCGATAAATTCTCGGCCGTCATGCCGTGCACATAGCGCGGCCTGTTGTCGTCGGCGTCGCGGAACGTGATCGAGTGGCCATTGACGAACGCGTGTTTGCTCGGGCTGGCGAATTGGTCCTGATGCGACAGAGGCGGCCGGCCGATTGCCCGGGTTTGGACCCGCGCGCTGGAGAGATGGCTGGTCGGGACGTGATAATTATCGGAGCAATTGTCGACCAGCGTCTTCCAGTTGACCGGCTCCAGCCATTTCATCGGGCCCAGCGCCTCCGTGCCGCCGTCGCGGCGGTTGAACACCGTGTCGAGGTACCAGCGCGCATCGCCCAGATAGGCTTCGAGGCTGGGGGCGGACTTGTCCCAGGTCGCAAACACGATGCCGGCATAGGTCTCGACGCGGGCCTCGACGAGCCCAAGGGCCGCCTTGTCGAGCGCGCCGTAATAGGCCTCGCTCTCGCCGGGGACGTGTTCGAGGGCGCCGTCGTTGCGATAGGTCCAGCCGTGATAGCTGCACATGAACCGCTTGGCGTTGCCGTCGTCGCAACGCACCACCCGGTTGCCGCGGTGGCGGCACATGTTCAAGAGCGCGTGCAGCCGGCCCTCCCCGTCGCGGGTCAGAATGACCGGGTCCTCGCCCATGTAGGTGTGGAAGAAATCGTCGGGCGCCGGCACCAGGCTCTCGTGCCCGATCATCAGCCAGGCGCGCCCGAAAATTTTCTCCATTTCGTCGTCGTAAACCGCCTGGTCGCTGAAGATGCGCCGGTCGAGCTTGCCGGTGGCCGGGTCGATGACGGCGTATTTTCGTGCGGCGGCCATGCTGGAGTCCTCCCTCACGGCAAATATCATAGCATGAGCGCCGCGGCTCGCCCGCCGGCCGCGGGAGCGCAACGTATCGGCCGCGCAAGCCGTCACACTCCGCCGGTCTGGCCATGCCGCAGGTCCGGACCCGGGTCACGCCCGGCCGCAACCTCGCCCAGCCGGCCGAGGTAGTGGGCCCAGCCTTCCGCATGGCCCGCGCATTGCTCGGCAGTTGGGCAACCCGCCGAGACGACCACGCCCCTCGTACCGCTGGGCGAACACAAGCTGCGCGGCATCACAGCACCTTGCAGTGTCTTCACTCTCCCGGACGCTTGAGGGGCTCCTGTCTCTGCGGTTCGGCCGATGTGGCGCTCGAAGCGCGCCCGCGCAGGTGCTCCAGCAACAGGCGTGCCGGTGGCGGCAGCTCGCTCGAACGGCGAACGCAAACATGGAGCTGGCGCAGAGCCCACGGGTCCGCCAATCGCGAAATGCGGATGGCTGTGGTCCTTCTGCATCTCCGCGCTGCAGTTTCCGGAATGATGGCCAAGCCGATGCCGTTGCCGACCATCCGGCAGGCGGCGTCGAAGCTTCCGAGGCGCACGCGCAATTTGAGGGGCTTTCCGGCTTGAACGGCGCGCTGCCCCAGGTCGCTCTGCGTGGCGCCCGCATTTGTCGGAATGGGGATCGGGCAGCTCGTTCGGGCAAGGATGGACCCGGTGACCTTCCGCCGGTTCTTTCTTGTCGGGCTGCTGCTTCTCGGCGGGGATCTCGTGGCCCGCTCGATCATGTGATCGCGCCGGCGCGCGATGCGCGGGAGCGACTTCGGGAAATACGAAGGCGGATATGGGCAATCTACCCGGCGCTGCGGCTGGCCGTAAGGCCGCTCGCCGGCGGGGCTTCGGCCGCTGCGTCCCACATCAGCCTCGGGTCGAATGTCTCCGCGGCGAACATCGTCAAGACAACGACGCTGCAGAACGCGACGGCCCCGATCCCCGGTTGGATCGTGATCACCGAACCGAACACGACGAGCGCGCCAAGCAGCGATTCCATAAAGATATCGATCATCGACCAGCGGCCGATAAACGCGACGATGCGATAGAGCCGGGTGCGATCGCGCAACCAGGCGGTGCTCCGCCTCTGGGTCATGGCCAGCATGAAGGAGAGGCCGACGAGCTTCAAAGCCGGCACCAGGATGCTGGCGAAAAACACCAGCGCGGCGAGCGGGTACAACCGGTCGGAAATCAGTTCCCGAATGCCGCCGAGAATTGTGCTCGGCTCCCCGGCGCCGAGTTGAACGACGGTCAGGACGGGGAAGTAATTGGCTGGCACGTAGAGGATGGCCGCGGCCAGCACCAGCGCCCAGGTGCGGGCAACGCTGTTCGGCTTGCGCCAGTGGAGACGGCTGTCGCACCGCCTGCAATCCTGACGTTCCGCCTCTCTCGTGTTGACCAGGCCGCAGACATCACAGCCGATCGGATTGGCTGCATCCTGTATCGCGGCGGGAGATCGAGCGTCACGATCGAGCGCCTCCCACAGGGCATGCCGATCGAGCGCAGAGTCGATCCAAACCAAGACAAAGATCAGGGCAAACAGCGCGTAAACCCCGGTCGACAGCCCGATCGTGACGACATCGCCCAGTTTCACATAGGCGACAAAGACGCCGAGTACGAAAACATCGATCATCGACCAGGGGCGCAGCTTCTCCGACCAGGCATAGACCCGCCGCAGATGCCGCGGCGGCGGGTTTTCGTGCGATCGGGCGAGGACATAGAGCAACGCGCCGATCCTGCCGAACGGCGCCACCACGGTCACAAACAAGACCACCGCCGCAAGTTCGGCCATGTGCCTGCGGACCAGTTCGTCCGGGCCCGAGAACAGGTCCGCGACATGGCTGATCCCCGCCTTCTCTACGCTCATCAGATTGCTCGAGCACATCACCGTCAGCAGGACGAGAGCGGCCAGGGCCAGCGCGGCGATATGATCGCGGCGATGGGCGCTTGCCCGCCGCAATGTCGTCGAACATCGCGGGCATTGGGCCGATGTGCCGGGCAGCAATGCGGGAATGCTTTGAAGCAGCCCGCATCCGGGACATTCCCGCAGATGCGGCGCGGTCGCCGGTCCGGGAAGCGACAATCCCTGCATCACGGCGCCAGCATGGCGGCGAGCCCGTCGGCAAGCTGACCGACCGCAGCGCTGACCGCAGCGACTTCCTCGCCAGAGGTCGGGCCCGATGACGGCACATTAAATTGGAAACTGCGCAGGATCGGCGTCTTCCGGTTCTTTAAGCTGACCATCGCCTGAGCCTGCAGCACGACCTTGCCACTCGCATCCTCGTCGAGCCGCTGCAGGTCGAGATCGATCGTTGCATCCGGCGTCGCCGAGATCGCGCCGCTTTCGCTGATCACCGTGCTCTGCGGCAGACGCTGGGCCAGCTCCTGCCGCAAGGTTCGCCGCAACATCGCGGCCAGCGGCTCGCCCCACCAATCGTTCGCCTTAACGTCGAGCCGGTAATTCTCGGACGATTTCACGATCTGCGAACGGTCGAGATAGCGCGGGATCTCGATCCGATCGAGCAGGATGATCGGCGGGCCGCCGACCTCCACTCGCCCGGCAGCGGGCGCGATCGTGTACAGCGTCGGATCCGGCGACGAGCAGCCGATCGACAGCGTTGCGATGCCCGCGGCGCCAAGCAGGCACAGCCACTTCATTGTCTGCCTCACTGTCCACGCCCCTTGATCAAGGCCTCCGGATGCTGGGCCAGCAGATCGGCGAGGGAGCGGACCCCGCGAACCGCTTCGTCGCTCTGGACCAAAAGCCGATCGAGATCGCGGTAGAATTTCGTATTGTCGCCGTAGCCGGAGTCGACCGAAACCAGAACCTTGTTGACGCTGGCCAACGCCCTCTGCAGCTCGACAGCAATCTCTGGAAGATGCTTCGCCGCCGGACCGGCGCCCGTATCGATCTTTTTCACCAGGTCGTGGGCCGCGGCGAGCGTCGTCGCAAGGTTGTCGACCGCATCCTTCAGTTCGGGCCCGGTGGTCGCCTTATTCACGGATTGAAGGATGCCGTTGAGGTTCGTACCGATCTGCGCGAACGGCATCTTGTTGACCTTGTCGAGAACCTCTGTCGCCGAAGCCGCGAGACCAGCGAATCCGCCGCTATCGGTGCTGGGGATCACGAAATCCTCCCCTTTCATCGTGACCGTCACGGCCGGCGCATTGGCCACGAATTCCAGCGCCACGGTCTGTTGTCCGGTCAGGAGGTTCGCGGTGTGGAGGCTGGCGCGCAGGCCGCGATCGAGCAATGCGGCCACCGCCTCCTTATCGGTTTTGTACCGTCGCTGGCCGATGCCGACGATCCGCTCCGGCTGCACTTCGTATTGAACCAGCGCGGCGATCGTTCCCGCCGCTTGGTCGGCGAACAGCCGGACGTCGGTGACGTGCCCGATCTTCATGCCGTGCATCGTGACTTCCGACCCGTTGGCGAGCCCGGCCACCGATCCGTTAAAAAAGGAGACCCCGCTGATCGTTCGCGTATAAGAGGCAGAGTCCGCTTCCTCGCGGCTGACGAACAGCGGAAACAGATGGTTCTCGGCCGCCACGGGGGCGTGCACCTCCGCCGCCGGCGTTTCAAAGGCGACCCCGCCCAGCAAAAGCGCGCGCAACGACTCCGCCTGGACCTCGATGCCTGATGCGCCGAGCTTTATCGACAGCCCCGAGGCATTCCAGAACCGGGTCTCGTCGTGCACGTAGCTGTCATAGGGGGCGCGGATAAATGCGTGGATGGTCACGTTGTGCGCCATGTCCCCGATGTCCCAGCCGAGGACCTCGCCAACGCTCAGGTCGCGGAAAAAGATCGGCGAGCCAACCGAGACCGAGCCAATTCGCTGCGATCGCAGCAGAAACGTGCGCCCCGGGGTATGCGCCGCGAGGATCGGGGGGTCCTCCTGCCCGGCGAAACGGCGCCTCGCCTTGCCGGGAGTTTCCGGGGGCAGCATGCCGACGTAGGACCCGGAGAACAGCGTCTCGAGCCCCGAAATATTACCGGCGAAGAGCCGTGGCTTAACCACCCAAAACACCGTCCCGTCGCTCAACAAGGACTCGGCCTCGCGGGTCGTTGCGATGGTTACGAGAACGTGGTTCATATCCTTGGACAGCGTCAGGCTTTTGACCGTCCCAAAGACGATGTCCTTGTACTTGAGTTGCGACTGACCGGCCTGCAGCCCTTCTGCGCTGTCGAAAGTGACGGTAATGGTCGGCCCTTCCTTCGACAGCGTGTCCCACGCCAGCCACACTCCGATCACGACCGCAACAATCGGCACGATCCAAATGATCGAAACACGTCGCGACCGACGGGTTATTGCCTGAGGCGCGCGTTGCGCATCGGCGGGTTCCGGCATGGGGGGTCTCCCATTTCTGCACGTGTCGCTCGGCGCTTTCTCCGCATTTTTATCTTGTCGGTTTAAACAGACCGCACCTCGTCTTCGATGTCGCCGTCAGTAAAAGCGAAAGGTGGCGCTGAGGATCGGGCCGTACATGTTGGCGCTGAAATCCGCCCGCGCGCCGCCATAGTTGAAGTTCAAGCTGCGGAAACCGCCGTGCAGCTCGATCCACGAGTTCACCGTGTAGTCGATCGTGGCGACGACCTGCCAGTCGATATGCGCGCCGGCCCCAAAGCCGCCGACATCGCCATAGGCGGTCGCGCTGAACCCGTTGCCGAGTTCGCGGTGATAGCGGGCGCCGATCAGCGGGTCCGCCCAGGCGAGGCCGGTCGACACGGTGAAAGCCGGCAACAGGCCCCGATTGAGCGCGATGTTGCCGGCGATGCCCCAGGCCCTTACGCCCAATCCGACATCGACATACTGGTCGGGCTGAACGAACGGGCGATAAAGAAACATCGCCGTGCCAACGTCCTCGGTCAATCCGGCCGTTGCGCCGCTGAACAGGATGTTGCGGGTGCTCACTCCCGTTTTAAGGGGGACGTGCAGGTAATCCAGCAGGACGCCGTAAGGACCATCGCGAAATTCAGCCGATCCCGTAAAGGGCACCCAGGTGACATGGTCGTATATCGTGCCGGGATCCGTGGTCGTCGAGGCGCTGGATATTGCCGTATTATAGGGCCGAACGGTGGAGGACACCCAGGGCAGCCAGACATACGGGGTGGCCAGGACTTCGATTCCTTGTCCTAGCGCTGTCGCGGGCGGGGCGGGCGCTACAGCCGGTGGGTTGACCGCCTGCTGCGCCGTCGCCGATTGAACCATTGCGGCCACAAGGGCGGCGGAAAATATGAGCCGGCTCGTCATCGAGCCTATGGGATGGCGGAGGGGGATGCCAGCGGACTTAATGTTCACATCCAGCTCCGTGTGCGTTGAGGCAGCATCGGCTTCTGGCGCCGCGGAACGGCCGGTTGCGACGACTTCGCGTTACCTGAAGGAATGGTGCCTGCTGCTCGGTATCCGGGCTATGCAATTTCGGCGAATTTCCCGCTCGGGCCGTTTGTTTCTAAGCGGATCGAATCATTAGGTTTTCTTTGAAGGGCCGGGATCCGGGCAGGCGCCGCCCGGCTCGTCAGCCCGGCTTTGGCGCCCTCAGGCGCCGCTTCCGTACGGCGAATTTCGGATCACCGATTACGGCGGGCGTCTGGCTATGACGAAAGATGCAGCGGCTGTTCAGCGGAGCCATTTGGGCCGCCGAACAGCATTGCCTTCAGCCGGCCTTCGCCCAGCTCGCGACCGACGTTTCGGACGGCAAAAAACGGGACGAGGGCGACGAAATAGATCAAGGCGACGGCGAGCAGGCCCGCAAGCCCGCCGCCACCGATTGCCGGGACGCTGGTGGCAATAGTCTCTCCCTTGAACAGCCCGATCACCACGTGCTCGGCCACGTGGAACACGATGAACACGACCGCGAAGATGATCGACTCGCCGAGGATCGGATAAATCAGAGGCTCCGGCCGCAGCCAGCGGCGGCCCAGCTTCAGATCTTCCGCAATCAGCATGACTTTCGCCAGGACCAGGGCGTTGACGAAGGCAAAGCCCTCCGACACCGCGTTGATACCGGCCTGCCGAAGAACGACGAAGCGGTATACCTCGAAAAGGATGGACCATAACCAGAGGTAGAGAAACATGATCAGAAACCGCTTCACTTCCTCCGCGACGCGGGTGCGGACGCCTTGCCCATGACCGCCGGGTTGACCGTCGGGTTCGGCGGATCGGGTCGCTGCCAGGGCTGGGTCATCGGACATCGAAAGGGGCTCCCGGAAGGCTCGCTCCTTGTCGCTTGTTGCCGCGCCATCGCGAGGTGGAGACGATCCTCGGGCGTGATCGGATGATCGGGATCGATCGCATCCGCACGCGCGAGGTCGGCGCATGGTGCGAACGGCGAGTTCGCAGAGCTATGCAGTTTCGGCAAAAATGAAACGGCGCGCCGGACCGACCTGCGGCGGAAATGCGCCTTTTCGAGCGGCGCGTGTCAGTGCGTGGGGCGGGCCAGCGTGGCGGAGGGGGGTTCGCCGAACAGCGCCTTGTATTCGACGGCGAGCCGGCCGAATTGCCAGAAACCGTAGCGGGTGGCGATCTCGGTAACCGTGGTTGCGGACGGTGCCGCGGTGTGCAGTGCCCGCCGCACCATGTGCATTCGCCGCAGCAGCAGATAGTGCTTGGGGCTCATGCCCAGATGCTCGTCGCAGCAGGCCCTGAGCGTGCGTTCCGACACCCCGATCTCTTTGCAGAGTTCGGGAATGTACACCGGCTGATCGCCGAATTGCTCGATCGCCCGATGAAATCTCCGCATGATCGCGGCGTGCCGTCTTTTCGCTGCCCTGTCCTCTTCGGCTTCGCTGCCGTGCAGGCAGGCCAACATGGCCTCGATCAGGGCCTGTTCGAGACCTCGCGCCGCTTCCGGATGCGCGAGAACCGCCGGGGCGTCCTCGGCGAGATGACCGGCGGCTGCATGCAATCGCCGCAGCTTTCGCAGCGCCGACGGCGCGGGCGTGAGGATCGTCAGGTGATCGTTCGCCGCCTTCGGGTCGGGGCCGCTAACGACCGCACCAAAAGAGGCCATTTCGTCGATCGGAAGCGACACCGTGCCGTAGGAAGCTGCATTGACTGCACGAAGGTAATAGCTCTGGCTGGCGCTTAGCCGGGAAATGCTGTCATAGGCGCATTCGTGACCATTTCGGGTCATGTTCGGTCCGAATTGCGTCTGAAACGCAATCGTGACCTGCCCGCCCCAGTAATCGATGTGCGACGTCCATGCCGCGCTTGTCGAAAACCGCTGCATCCAGAGCCGGTGCAGTTCGATACGGCTGAGCTTGGCGGCGAAATGGCCACCTTGCACGACCGTGATTCCCACCGTGCCCTGCCGCATCGCCGATGCGTATTCGTCGGGGTCGATAAATGCACGAACCGAGCTCGTAGGCATCGTTGCCTCCTTGCACGGATGATCATGACATCTTGCGAAGTCCTCCCGCGGGGCCGCTTTTTAATTGGCGATTGTGAGACGATTATGAGACTGCGCTCACCTGTGCGCTGATATGAAGCGTAGATCGTATTCGACTTCGGTGCAAGGTAGCCGACGGCAATTCGCCAAACGTCCGACGATAATTTACCGCGAACCGACCGAGGTCGTTGAAACCGTTATCACGCGCAACCTTCGAGACGCTTGTCGGCGGCGCCGCAGGGCCGCGCAGCCCCCGGCGCGCCAGCCACATCCGGCGGAGGCGGTCATAGGCTGCGGGACTCATTCCCAGATGCTCCGCGCAAAGCCGGCGAAGATACCGCTCCGACACTCGGAGTTCGGCGCAAATCTCCGATAGCGAGGGTCTCCTGCTTTTGGCGCGCCCGAGGACTTGCTCGAAATGAAGCATGGTCCTCCGGTTCTGTTTCTGCGTGTGGGTCTCCTCCTCGGGTAACAGTCCCGAGAAACACCCCAATACGGCATGCACCAATTGCTGCTCCAGACCATGCGCCGCTTCCGCGTCGACCAGGGCCTGCGGGTGCTGTGCGGCCATGCGCATGGCCGCGGCGTGAAGGCTTCGCAAATCCCGAGCCATCTTCGCCGGCGGCCGCCAGCGTCGTGCGCCGCGCGGAATGTGAAACGCGCCGTCGACGAGCGCAGCGCCATAATCCGAAAGACCGCCGGTCGACAGCCTGATCGTTCCCCAATGCGAAGGGCCATCCGTACGGGCATGGAACTGCTCACCGGGGCCTACGGTCACAAACTCCAGCTCCCTGATCCGCATGCCGCTGAAAACCGGTGCCTTCGTGCTCCCAATCGAAAACGTGATCAGAAAAGCGTCGACCGGAACCGAGACGAAGGCGACCCGAGATGTCCGCTCCTCCACGGCGGTCAGGCGGATTTCGTTGAGCGAGACCTGCGTCAGCCGGGCGCGAAACTGCTTTGGGGTGGCGACGAAGAAATTAAGGTAGCCTTCCGGGCGCATCGCGGCGGCGAAATCCTCGGGTTCGCTGAATGCCGCTGAGAGGCTCTCTGGCATCGATCGCCTGCCCTGCAAGACCCCACGACGCAACAGCGCGGCAGCGCTATTTGTCGTGATGGCAGACGGAAACTCGGGCGCGGTCTATTCAGTTTCGGCGAAACTTTCCGCCCTGGCCGAGCGGGCAGCGGCCCCTAATGGGAACCGCTGCCGGCCGCGGCCTCGATCTGGCGGAGTACCGCATCCAGGTTGAAGGAGGCCGGCTTCTGCCGCGGCGGATATTTAACGAAGTCCTCGATCTGCTGCGCGACAATTTCCTGCATGCCATAGAGGATATAGACGCGAGAAATCATCCAATCCCAATACGTGTTGGAATTTTGGTCGGCCCGCTCGAACGGATCGCGACGGAGATTGAAGATCTTCGGCGCTCTCAGTTTCACGAATGGCTCAAGCCAGCACATCAATTGCTCTGCCCGCTGCTCCATGAGCACTGTTTTCCAGTCGCCAATGCGGATCGCCAAGATGTCGCCGTCGTCGCTGATGTAGAAAAAGAACTTTCTTGGGCTCTCCTTCGTCGCACCGCTTAGATAGGGCAGCAGATTGAACCCGTCGATGTGCACCTTATAGGTCCTGTCGCCGATCTGATGGCCGTTCAGGAGCTTTTCGCAGATGTCGGGGTCTCCCGCCGCGGCGAGAAAAGTCGGCAGCCAATCCTGATGGGAGGCGACGTCGTTGTAGACGGTGCCCGGCTTGATCGTGCCGGGCCAGCGCACAAAGATCGGAACGCGCCAGCCGCCCTCCCAATTGGTGTTTTTCTCGCTGCGAAACGGGGTAATCCCGGCATCGGGCCAGCTGTTGTAGTGCGGTCCGTTGTCGGTCGAGTACATTACGATTGTATTGTCGGCAATGCCCAACTCGTCGAGCTTGGCCAGCATCACGCCGATGTTTTCGTCGTGCGCCACCATGACGTCGTTATAGTCGCCCTGTCCTCCGCTTTTCCCTTTATGCTTTGCGGCGCAATGCGTTCTGAAGTGCATGGCCGTCGTGTTGTACCACAGGAAGAAGGGTCTGCCCTCTTTGTGGGCCTTGTCGATGTAGGCAAGGGCGTGCTGCGTCACCTCTTCATCGATCGTTTCCATCCGCTTCCTGTTGAGCGGACCGGTGTCTTCGATCCTCTGGCCGCCTTTGCCGTCGGCCCAGCTGTGGAGGACGCCACGCGGGCCGAAGCGCTGCTTGAACGCCGGATCGCGCGGATAGTCCGGGTTTTCCGGTTCTTCCTCGGCGTTGAGATGATAAAGGTTGCCGAAAAACTCGTCGAAGCCGTGGACGGTGGGAAGAAATTCATCCTTGTCGCCGAGGTGGTTTTTGCCGAACTGGCCGGCCGCGTAGCCCAGCGGCTTGAGCAATTCGGCGATCGTTGGATCTTCGGGGCGAATGCCGAGATCGGCCCCGGGCATCCCAACCTTGGTGAGGCCGGTGCGGATCGGGTTTTGCCCTGTGATGAACGCGGCGCGGCCGGCGGTGCAGCTCTGCTGGCCATAGTAATCGGTGAACGTGGCGCCTTCGATGCCAAGCCGATCGATATTGGGGGTTCGATATCCCATTTGGCCGCGATTGTTGTAGCTGATGTTCCACCAGCCGATATCGTCACCCCACAGCACGAGGATGTTGGGCTTGCCTGCTTGAGCCATCTCGATCTCCTTTTGCCGAATGTCGAATGCGCGCAACCCGGGCCTGCCGGGGTTGCGGCTACGGGAGACGCAACAGCACCGCGGAAAAGGCGAAAACGCCGACGAGGATCAGAAACAGCGCGACCGCGACGAGCGGAGACTGCATCCTGCCCTCCGGTACCCCGGCGATCGGGACGAACGGTCCGCTTCTCAGGTAGCGGACCATCCACCGGTACTGCCAGATCGCGATGACCAAAGCCGCGACGCCGCAAGCGATCAGCGCCATCCCCAGATACTCTGGCGCCCGAGGATGACCGAGGGGGCGTTCCGAGGATTGACGCAGCCGATCCAAAAACTGGACGATAGCGAAGCCAAATCCTATTAAAGAAACTGATGTTCGTACCCAAGCCATCATCGTATTTTCGAGATTGAGTCGCGTTCTAAGCCAGCCAAAATGGCTGTCTGCTGTCGCTCGGACTTCAAATCTCCTGCTGTCGTCTGCCATCGGAGTGGCCTTTTTAAATTCTCAAGCGAGCGGCTCTGCGCTAGCCATGTGACGTGATGCCGGCCGCCCGCGCCACCCGCGCGACAAGCCCCCTGAGCAGGACATACGGAATAAACGCGAGCAGCAGAGCGATGATCAGGGCCTCGACCGGGTAGAGCGTCTTCAGCTCAAGCGCCTGGTAGGCGATGTCGATCACCAACGCGACCAGCATGATTTTGGCGGTGGCGTTCAGCCCCTCGCGCAACCGCTCGACGCGCCGTCCCGGGACCCGAATAATTGTCCAAAGATACGGTGTGCGATTGCTTCGCGCGTCGCTGATGCCATGACGAACGGCAAAGATGGCCGCCATCGACGGCTGCAGAATGAAGCGAAACGCCATCTGCCGGTTCGGGCGATCGATCAGGTTTTGCCAGAGGCGTTCAAACGTCTCCTCGGTAATGCCGTGCCAGATCAGCCCGGCAACAGCGAGGAACGCGAATGAGAAGATGACCAGCCATGCCGTAAGTCCCAACGCATGGGGGCTGGGGTGCGTCATCGTCGTTCCCGCCGCATCGAATGGCGCAACCGAAACCGCCTCCGGTTGCGGCAGATCGGCTGGAGAGCCAGCGCCGCCGATCGGTACCTCCCGATCAAAGAACTTGCGATGCGACCGCGCTATGCAGTTTCGGCAAAAGCGGCGGTGCCGAAGGAGCGGCCCCGGCAAGAGGGGGAAAGTTCGGGCCGGTCGTCAGCGCGGCGGGGCGAGGGTTTTGACGGCCCGGCGCACCGGCGGGTCGAGCCCGGCGCCGCCGCCGTCGAGGGGTCGGCTGGGTAACGCCGCAGGCCTCGGCTGCGCCCGAAATGCTGCTCCTGCGCCAGTGCGATCAGGTAGTTGAGCTTGTCGAGCATGGCTCAGGATGTCGCCTCGCCGAGGCATGGTCACCGAACCGCTTTTTAACGGGCAATAGAAAAGGTCTATCGGCGCCGCACGAGCGCACGCCGCGCTCGCTGCCGGTCCGCGCGGCGGACCGGCAGATTTCGCTGGCGCAAACGGTCAGAAGCTGGGGACGGCGGCGGTCGGCACAAAATGCTGCTGCACTTTGCCGACGCCGGCGATGCTTTCCGCCGCCACTCGCAAGGCCTCGCGTTTTTCGTGGGATTCGTCGTCGGAAAGCCAGAAGTGCACAACGCCGTCGCGGACGATAATGTCTTCCGGCCACACCGTCGTCGCCCATTCCTCGCGGCCGAGTTCGGCGATCAGCCGGGCGCGGATCGCGCGGTCGTCGCCTTCGGTTTCTCGCGGCGGTGCCCCCTTGGTCGCGCCGACGGCGCGCACGATGTTGGCACGCGTGATGATCCCGACCACCTTGTTGTCGCGCATCACCGGCACGCGCTTGACCCGCTTGGCCTCGAGGAGTTCGGCGACATCGGCCAGTTCGGCGTCTTCGCTGACGGTTACGACCTCTTGGGTCATGATGTCCCTGACGGTGCGGCCGTGGGCCTTGACGTAATCGCGCGCAGCCTCGGAGGCGAAGTGGTCGAGCCACCATGACCGGCGGCGAACGCGGTGGCGGCGCGCCGTGCCGATTTCGGCGCGGTGCAGCAGGTCGCCCTCGCTGACGACACCGGCGAGGCGGCCGTCGGGCCCGACTACGGGGGCGCCGCTGATGCCCCGTTCAGCCAGCAGCGCTGCCAGAGCTTGGACCGTCATTTCGGGATCGACCGTAATGACGTCGGTCGTCATGATGTCCATTGCGCGCATCGTCGACCTCCTGCTGTTCGGTTTACATGAGTTTCCCCGAGTTATCCGGGTGCGAAGCGATTGTGCCGGCCCCGAAGCCCGGGTAGCAAGCAGGTTTGTCGGCCGATTGGAACGCGGCTTGCGCGGTTGGCGCGCCGGGTGCGCCCGGATGACTCGGCACCGGCCCATACCGGCGTGATCGCGGACGGAAACAGCCGCACCTTAAACTGTTCGATGACCAGGCGCGAAGGCGATGACGATGACCAGCCAACCCCCCCTTCATGGCTATGACCTGCTGCGCAATCCGCGGCTAAACAGGGGCACGGCCTTCACCGAGGCCGAACGTCGCGAACACCATCTGGAGGGACTGTTGCCGCCGGCGGTGACCTCGATCCCGCTGCAGGTGGCGCGGCGCCATGCCGAGATCGCCAATCTCGACGACGACCTGCAAAAGTACCTGGTGCTGTCGGACCTGCAGGCCCGCAACGAGACGCTGTTCTATGCCGTTCTGATGTCGGACCCGGCGACGTACATGCCGCTCGTCTACACCCCTACCGTCGGCGAAGCCTGCCAGAAATTCGCCCATATCTTCCGCTCGGCGCGCGGCATGTACCTGCCGATCAGCGCCCGCGGGCGGGTGTCGGAGATATTGCGCAACTGGCCGGAACCCGACGTGCGGTTCATCGTCGTCACCGACGGCGAGCGCATCCTTGGCCTCGGCGACCTCGGTGCCGGCGGCATGGGCATTCCGCTCGGCAAATTGGCGCTCTATACCGCCTGCGCCGGCGTGCCGCCGCAATATTGCCTGCCGGTCGTGCTCGATGTCGGCACCAACAATCCGGGCCTGCTCGAAGACCCGCTTTACCTGGGCCTGCGCCAGAACCGCGTTCGCGGCGACGATTATTTCGCTTTTGTCGACGAATTCGTCGCGGCGGTCGGCACGCTCTATCCGCAATGCTGCATCCAGTGGGAGGATTTCGCCAATTTCAACGCGGTGCCGATCCTTGCCCGCTACCGCGACCGGATCTGCACCTATAACGACGACATCCAGGGCACGGCCGGCGTGGCGCTCGCCGGCATCTTTGCCGCCTCGCGGATCACCGGGCAGAAGATCACCGAAGAGCGGTTCCTGTTTCTCGGCGGCGGCTCGGCCGGAACCGGCATCGCCGAGCTCATCAGCCGGGCGATGGCGCGCGAAGGCATGGACATCGGCGAGGCGCGCCGCCGCAACGCGCTGTTCGACGTCAACGGGCTCATCGTTGCCTCGCGACAGGACCTCGCCGATTTCCAGAGGCCGTTCGCTCAGGATCATCCGCCGGTCTCCACCTTCGTCGAGGCGGTCAAGGCGATCCGTCCCACCGGGATCATCGGGGTCAGCGCGGTGCCCAAATTGTTCACCCGCGAGGTGATCGAGGCGATGGCCGAGATCAACCAGCGCCCGATCATCTTTCCTTATTCGAACCCCACATCGCGCTCGGAATGCACGGCCGAGGAGGCCTATCGCTGGTCGCACGGTCGCGCGATCTTTGCCAGCGGCAGCCCGTTTCCGCCGGTCGAGATCGGCGGTCACCGGTTCGTGCCGGGCCAGGGCAACAACGTCTACATCTTCCCGGCGATGGGCATGGCCGTGTTCGCCACCGGTGCAACGCGGGTGACCGAAGAGATGTTCATCGTCGCGGCGCGGGCGGTGGCCGAGCAGGTCACCGACGACGACCTCGCGACCGGGCTGATCTACCCGCCGCAAGGCCGCATCCTGGAATCCTCGCTCCACGTTGCGGAGCGGGTGGCGGCGCACATCTTCGACCAGGGCCTGGCGCGGGTGCCGCGGCCGAACGATATCGCTGGGCTGATCCGCGAGCGCGCCTACCGGCCGGTCTATCCCGGCGAAATTTGACCGCGGTCGGCGGATAGGAACGGCCATGAAGGCGGGGGTTATCAGCGCCGGGTCGGCCGCCCCGGCAGCGTTGCGACCCGATCGGCCGGCTCGGCTCCCGGCCGCGGCGCGGCTGGTCGGCGCGGGAAAGACGGCGCTGCCCCCGCTGTTGTTCGGCCTGCGCCTCTGGGCGTCGGTCTGTCTCGCGTTCTACATCGCGTTTTGGCTGGAGCTCGACAACGCCTATTGGGCTCCGCTCTCGGCGGCGCTCGTCTGCCAGCCGCATCTCGGGGCCTCGCTGCGCAAGGGCTGGTTCCGCATGATCGGCACGCTGGTCGGTGCGGTCGCGATCGTGGTGCTGACCGCGTGGTTTCCGCAAGCCCGCGGTCCGTTCCTGATCGGCCTCGCGCTGTGGGCGGCGGGCTGCACGCTCACCGCCACATTGCTGCGCAATTTTCCCTCCTACGCGGCGGTGTTGGCCGGGATTACCGCGCTGATCATCGCCAGCGACCAGCTGGGCGCGACGGGCGGCCCGAGCGGGCAGGCTTTCATGCTCGCCGTTTCCCGCGCCACCGAGATCTGCATCGGCATCGTCTGCGCCGGACTAGTGCTCGGCGCTACCGATTTCGGCTTGGCGCAACGGCGCCTCGCGGCCGGCTTTGCCGGCCTTGCGGCCGAGATCATGGGCGGCTTTGCCCAGACGCTGGCGTCGGCCGGCGCCGGGTTTGCCGAAATCCAGGAGCTGCGGCGCGATCTGCTGCGGCGCGTCATCGCGCTCGAACCGGCGATCGAGGAGGCGATCGGCGAGTCGTCACAGCTGCGCTACGATTCGCCGGTATTGAAGAGTGCATCCGCGGGTCTCTGCGCCGCCCTCGCCGGCTGGCGCAGCGTTTCCGTGATGTTGCTGCTGCGGCAGGGCGATGATTTGGTTCGGCAGGAAGCGCAGGCGGTGCTCGCGCGCATGCCGGAAGAGCTCCGCCCGGAACCGGGGCGCGCCGCGCCGGCACGCTGGCTTGGCGAACCGGGTGCGCTGGGCCGGCGCTGCGACACGGCGGTGCGCGAGTTGATCGCGATGCCGGCGGCAACGCCGTCGGCGCGGCTGCTCGCCGACCAGGCCGCCGCGACCGCGGCCGGCATTTCGCGGACGCTCGACGGCATCGCACTGCTCGTCGTCGATCCGGTCCGCCACACCCGCCACCATCACGGCGCCCGCCACCTCAGCATACCCGACTGGCTTCCGGCGCTGGTCAATGCCGGACGCACCTTGGTCATGATCCTCGCCCTCCAGCTGTTCTGGATCGTGACCCAGTGGCCCAGCGGTGCGCTCGCGGTCACGTTCGCCGGGATCGCCGTCAGCCTGTTCGCGCCGCAAGCCGACCAGGCCTATGGGAACGCCATGGCGTTCATGGTCGGTGCCTGCGTCGCCGCGGTGGCGGCCGCGGTCGTCGGCTTTGCGGTGCTGCCGCGGCTCGACACCTTCGCAGCGTTCTGTCTGGCGATCGGCCTCGTCATGGTGCCGGGAGGCGCGGGCATTGCCCAGCCTTGGCGGCAGCCGGCTTTCATCGCCGTCATTGTCGGTTTCGTGCCGCTGCTCGCGCCGGCAAACCAGATGACCTACAACACGCTGCAATTCTACAATTCGGCGTTGGCGATCGTCGGCGGGCTCAGCGTCGCGGCGCTGTCGTTTCGCCTGTTGCCGCCATTGTCGCCGGCCTTCCGCACGCGCCGCCTGCTGGGGTTGACGCTGCGCGACCTGCGCCGCCTGATGCGAGATCCCGCGGGCCGGGCCGCGCGCGCCTGGATGGCGCGAGGTGTGGCGCGGCTGGCGGTGCTGCCGGAGGCGGCGACGCCGTTGCAGCGCTCGCAGCTGTTGACCGGGCTCTTGGTCGGCAATGCGATCGTCGAGCTTTACCCCGGTGCCTGCCGCTCCGGCCTCGGCGCCGAGCTTGGCGCGGCGCTCGCGGCGCTGGCGGGCGGCGACGTCGTGCACGCCGCCGCGAGCCTTGCCGCGCTTGATGACGCTCTCGCGGCCAGCGCCGTGCCGGCGACGCTGCATGCGCGTGCGCGGCTGCTGGCGATCTGCAACGCTCTGACCCAGCACGCCGCCTATTTTGCGATGGAGGCGACAGCATGAATTTCGCCGAGGTCAACCTGTTCGGCGTCTATGTCGCGCCGATCTCGGTTATCATGACCGTCGCTTGGTTGGTCACGATCGTGTTGCGGCGACTGGCGGTCCGCCTCGGACTTCTGAACCGGGTCTGGCATCCGCCCGCCTTCGTGTTTTTCGTCTATCTGATCGTGCTGTCGTCGATGACGCTTGTTATCGCCCGCTGAGTCGCCTCCGGCTGAAGCATGAGCAGCGCCGACATCAAAGCGAAGCGCGAAGCGACCGAAGACCTGCCCGTCGTCGTCGGGCCGCAGGCGCCTGCGCCACTCGATGCGCCAAGGCCGCGCCGACGCATCCTGCCGGTGCTGATCACATTGGCGGCGCTTGCGGCGGCGGGCGGGCTCGGGGCGGCGGCATGGAACGCCTATATGGGGTCGCCATGGACGCGCGACGGCACGGTGCGCGCCTATGTCGTGACGATCGCGCCGGAGGTCGCCGGCCGCATCGTGCAATTGCCGGTCGCAGACAACCAGTTCGTGCATAGGGGCGACCTGCTGATGCAGATCGACCCGACCAACTACAAGATCGCGGTCAGCCTCGCGGAAGCCGCGGTGCAGCAGACCCAGGTCACCGCGCTGAACGCCGAGCGCGAGGCTCAGCGCCGCCTGCGGCTGACCGAACTGGCCGCGACAGTCGAAGAGAAGGAGACCTATCAGAGCCGGGCGACCGCGGCCGACGCCCAGTACCAGCAGGCCCTCGCCCGGCTCGACCAGGCGCGGGTGGACCTCAGGCGCACGAGGATCCGTGCACCGGTCAACGGCTGGGTGACCAACCTGTCGGCGCAGCTCGGCGACTACGCCACGGTCGGGCAGAGCCAAATCTCGCTGGTCGACGCCGATTCGTTCTGGGTCGACGGCTATTTCGAAGAGACCTACCTGGGCTCGATCCGCGACGGAGACCCGGCCACCGTCAAGCTGCTGGGCTACCCCCAGACCGTCCGCGGCCATGTCGCCGGCGTCGCGCGCGCCATCAACGTCGCCAACGCGCAGCCCAACCGCGAAGGCCTTGCCTCGGTCAACCCGATCTTCACCTGGGTGCGGCTGGCGCAGCGCATCCCGGTCCGCATCCATATCGACGAGGTCCCAAAAGGCGTGCGCCTGGTGGCGGGAATGACCGCAACCGTGCGCATCGGCCCGGTGCCGCCGGCGCGGCAATAACCGCTTTCCGCCGCCGCGGCCTCGGCTCGGTGCGAGGGGCTGGAACGCCGGCCGCGGAATGGCTTGACGATGCCGCCGAGGCGCGTAGCGTGCGGCGAGGCCTATTCCCCGCGGGAGGAACGCGATGCAGCTCACGGCGCAACAGCTTAAGCAATTCGCCGACGAGGGCTGGCTGTTCCTGCCCGATTGCTTCGCTGAAGCGGAGGTCGCGATCCTGCGCGATGAGGCTGAGTGCATTTACGCCGAGAACCGCCAGGAAGTCTGGCGCGAAAAGACCGGCGCGCCGCGCACCGCCTTTGCCGCGCACACCTACAACGAGGCGTTCCGCCTGCTCGGCAGCCACCCGCGGCTGATCCGCCCGGTCGAGCAGGTGTTCGGCGAACATCTCTACATGCACCAGTACAAGATCAACGCCAAGGCGGCGTTCGAGGGCGATGTGTGGCAATGGCACCAGGATTACGGCACCTGGGCGCGCGACGACGGCATGCCCGAGCCGCGGGCAATGAACATCGCCGTCTTCATGGACGAGGTGATGCCGATCAACGGCCCGCTGATGCTGGTGCCGAAGAGCCACAAGCACGGCGTACTCTCCGCTGGCCACGACGTCGAGACGACCTCGTATCCGCTATGGACGCTCGACCAGGAAACCGTCACGAGGCTGGTGCACGAGGGCGGCATCGTCGCGCCGACCGGCAAGCCGGGCGCGGTGCTGATGTTTCACGGCAACCTGGTGCACGCCTCGGCGCCGAACATCACGCCCTACCCGCGGCGCATCGTCTATCTGACGCTCTGCGCGGTCTCGAACCACATCCGCAAACCGACCCGTCCCGAATGGATCGCGCACCGCGACTTCACGCCGATCGAGCCGGTGGCTGACAGCGCGCTGATGGACTATGCGCAGTCCCACAAGCTGGCTGCGGAGTAGTGCCGTGAGCCTCCATCGCCTGCTGCACGAGCGTGTTGCCGCCGGAAAGTCCGTCAAGATCAGCCTGATCGGTGCCGGCAAGTTCGGCTCGATGTTTTTGAACCAGGTGCCGACGATGCCCGGCGTCGAGATCGCCGTCATCGCCGATCTCGACCCCGAGCGCGCCCGTGCCGCCTGCCGCAAGATCGGCTGGGATGCGGCGCGGCTCGCCCGGACGCGGTTTGTCGCCTCGGGCGCCGAGGCCTGCGCCGACCCGGAGGTCGAGGTTGTGGTCGAGGCGACCGGCAGCCCGCCCGCCGGCATCGCCCACGCCCGCGCCGCGATCGCCGCCGGCAAGCACATCGTTATGGTCAATGTCGAAGCTGATGTGCTCGCTGGCCCGCTCCTCGCCGAGGAGGCGCGGGCGAAGGGCGTCGTCTATTCGCTCGCCTATGGCGACCAGCCGGCCTTGACCTGCGAATTGGTCGATTGGGCGCGTGCCTGCGGGTTCGAGGTCGTCGCGGCGGGCAAGGGCACCAAGTACCTGCCGGCCTACCACGCCGTCACCCCGGACGACGTCTGGGCGCATTACGGCCTGACCCCGGACGAGGCGAAGCGCGGCGGGATGAACCCGCAGATGTTCAACTCGTTTCTTGACGGCACCAAATCGGCGATCGAGATGGCGGCGATCGCCAACGCCACCGGCCTCGGCGTGCCGCGTGACGGGCTCAATTTCCCGCCCTGCGGTGTCGACGACCTGCCGCAGGTGTTGCGCGGCGCTGCGGCGGGCGGAGCGCTCGAACAGGACGGCATGGTCGAGGTGGTCTCGTCATTGGAGCGCGACGGGCGGCCGGTGTTCCGCGATCTGCGCTGGGGCGTCTACGTCGTCTTGAAGGCGCCGAACGATTACGCCCGCACGTGCTTCAAGGAATACGGGCTCAAGACCGACGCCAGCGGCTGGTATGCGGCGATGTACAAGCCCTATCACCTGATCGGGCTCGAGCTCGGTATGTCGGTGTTGTCGGCGGCGTTGCGCCGCGAGCCGACCGGCCAGCCTTTGGGCTGGCGCGGCGACGCAGTTGCGGTCGCCAAGCGGAACCTGCGCGCCGGCGAGGTGCTCGACGGCGAGGGCGGCTATACGGTCTGGGGCAAGCTCGTGCCGGCGGGGCGGAGCCTCGCCGAAGGCGCCTTGCCGATCGGCCTTGCCCACAAGGTGGCGCTGGTGCGCGATGTCGCCGCCGGCGCGATCGTGCGCTGGGCCGATGTCTCCGTGGCCGACAGCGAGGCGGCGCGCGTCCGCCGCGACATGGAGCGGCGCTTCGCGCCAGCGCCGGCCGCGATCGCCGCACAATAGCCGCGTCGCGGCGGCGAGGTCAGTCCTCGGCGCCCAGCAGCCGCAGCGTACTGACCAGCGCGGCGATCAGCGCGATGCCGCTCGCGGCGGCGAGCGCCAGCGCGGTTCCGGCCTGCCCCAGCAAGCCGAAGATCAGGGCGACCAGCGCGGCTCCCGTGGTCTGGCCGAACAGCCGGGCGGTGCCGAGCATGCCGCTGGCGCCGCCGCTGCGCTCGCGTGGCGCGGCGTTGATGATCGCGCGGTTGTTGGGCGACTGGAACAGGCCGAAGCCGAGGCCGCAGACCGCCATCCGCCACGCGATGTCGAAGGACGACGGGTGGCCCGGCAGCAGCGCCAACAGACCGACGCCGACGCCGAACGCGGCCAGCCCGATACCGCCCAGCATCCCGGCCGAATAACGGTCGGCGAGGCGCCCGGCGATCGGCGCCACCACCGCGGTCATCAGCGGCCACGGCGTCATCAGCAGTCCGGTCGCCACCGCCGAGCGGCCGAGCACGTCCTGCAGGAAGAACGGCAATGCCACATAGGCCATCATCTGGGCGACGAACGAGCATACCGAGGTGGCGACCGACAGCGAAAAGATGCGGATGCGCATCAGGTCGATCGGCAGCATCGGGTAGGCCTGGTGCGATTCGTGCCAGAACAGCACGAAGCCGAGCCCCAGCGCCGCGGCCACGCCGGCCAGGATAATCACGGGCGACTGATGGTGGCCGATGCCGTCGATGACCGCAATGGTCAGGCCGAAGGTCGCGGCGTTGAGCAATGCGCCGACGATGTTGAAGCGATGTCTGCCGCGCGGCGTCGTTGGCAAGGCGCCGGTGCCGAGCAGCGCAGCGATGCCGAGCGGCACATTGATCGCGAACAGCCATTGCCACGAGCCGACCGACAGGATCAGCGCCGCGACCGTCGGCCCGACCGCCGCGGCGACCGATACGGTGACGGCGTTGATGCCGATCGCATAGCCGAGCCGGGCGCGGGGATAGATAAAGCGCACCAGCGCCGTGTTGACGCTGAGGATGCCGGCGGCGCCGAGCCCTTGCAGAACGCGGGACAGCGTCAACTCCAGCAGGGTGTGCGACAAGGCGCAGGCCAGCGATGCGGCGGTGAACACGGCCAGCCCGATGCGATAGACGCGGCGGTATTCGTAGATGTCGCCGAGCGAGGCGAGCGGCAGCAGGGTGACGGTGATCGCCAGCTGGTAGGCGTTGACGATCCAGATCGCGGTCGCCGGGCTCGCCTTCATGTCGCTGGTGATCGTCGGCAACGCGACGTTGGCGATCGAGGAATCGAGCACGGACATCGTGATGGCAAGCCCGACCGTCAGCATCGCCCACAGGCGCTGCGGCGACGGGAGGCCGTCTTCGGGATCGTACCGTCCGCTGCTGGCCTGCGATCGGGGGAGAGGCGGGATCTGCGAGGCCATCGGAGGTGAAGGGTCTACAGCACAGAAAGGTTCGGCGCGAGCCTCCGTATTGCCGCGCGGCGTCAACCGGCAGACTGCCGACGCGAGCTACGGCCCGACCCGTCGCTCACGCGACAAAGGCCGCTCGTCGGGAAAGCAATAGGGCGGCATCGACGCGGGCCGGGATTGGCCGGCGCCAATGCCGCTCGCGGGCGAGTTGCCTCAGCCGAGCAGTTTTCGCCAGCCGGCCGCGACCGTCTGCCACAGGGGCCGGCGCACCTGCACCCCGGCGCTGTCGATGGGCGGCACGAAATTGCCGGCGATGATGCGCTCGCGAGCCCGGTACAGCGCGTTGAGCACATCGTCGTGGGTGGTTAGCGGGTGGTCGTTGAACTCCTCGATGCGGCGAAAATGCCCGCCGCCGACCTCGCGCACGCTCGCGGTGACGACAGGCCGCAGGGTGTCCCAGGCGCCAACTGCCACGAGCGCTCCGCGAATGCAGTATTGACCCGCGGAATTGCGCTCCGAGCCTTTGCACCACTGCCCCGGAGAGCGTACCAGGTTGATGGCCTCGTCAAGTTTTTCGAGATGTTTGCAGTAAGGAGATGCGACCCCGTCGAATGGCATGAGAGCCTCCACCTCATCTACCTTCCCAGCCATAAAACGCCGCTTCTTCGCTCCGGTTCCTGAACTGCAGCGGCATTGCGCGGAGGCGACGGCTTGCGTCAGACCTCGCGCATGACCTGGGCATAAGAAATCAGTGCGAACAGCATCGTGCCGCCGATCACGTTGCCGATCGGAACCGGTGCCGCAAACCCGGCGATCATGGCGCCGAGCCCGGCCTGCCCGCTGGTTCCGGCCCGGGGCGCAAGACGCGCGCCGGCCTCAGCGCGAAGCCGGGCCGGCCAGAATTTCGCGGCAATGCCGGCGCAGGGTTTCCTCGTCAGCAAAGAACAGGGCGCCGAGATCTGTCGCCTCGGGCAACGGGTCGGTCAATAGCCGGCACCCGCGCTCCGCGGCAATCTCGGTGAGGCGCTCGGCGACATCGGTTCGGCCGGTGAACACGACCGCCCCGATTCCGGCGCGGATCGCCGCCATCGCCGCACCGGCATCGTCGCCGCAATCGAGCAGCGCCGAGAACTCCGCCTCCGGCACCGCCGCGCGCGCGGCCTCAGCTACGGCGCCGAACCAGCCCGGCCCCGCATAGATTCCGGCACCCGGCGCGCTCGCCAATACGACCGCGCGTCCGGCCGCGGCCGCCTCCCGCAAGACCGCAACCGCATGGGCGAGCGAATGGACGATGAAGACCGGCGGATGACTCGGCACCTGTGCAGTGAAGCCTGGTTACCCCATCGCGCCGAAATAGGCGGCGACCTCGACCATGCGGTTCGAGAAGCCCCATTCGTTGTCGTACCAGGCCAAGACGCGCACGAAGCGCTTGTCGAGCACCTGGGTCTGGGTCACGTCGAAGGTCGAGCTGTGCGGGTCGTGGTTGAAGTCGACCGAGACGGTCGGCGCATTGTTGATGCCGACGATGCCTTTGAGCCGGTTCGACTGCGCCGCCTCCCGCATCAGTTCGTTGACCTCGTCCGCGCTGGTTTCGCGGGCCGCGTCGAACTTGAAGTCGATCAGCGAGACATTGGCCGTCGGTACGCGGATCGCGGTGCCGTCGAGCTTGCCCTTGAGCGCCGGCAATACCAGCCCCACCGCGCGCGCCGCGCCGGTCGAGGTCGGGATCAGCGACAGGTTCGCCGCGCGCGCCCGCCGCAGATCGTGGTGCAATGTGTCCTGCAGGCTCTGGTCGCCGGTATAGGCATGGATCGTCGTCATGTAGCCGCGCTCGATGCCGACGCCCTTGTGCAGCACATAGGCGACGGGAGCGAGGCAGTTGGTCGTGCACGACGCGTTCGAGATGACCTTGTGGTCGGCGCTCAGCTCGTCGTGGTTGACCCCCATCACACAGGTGAAATCGGCGCCGTCGGCAGGGGCGGAAACGATGACCTTCCTGGCGCCGGCCTCGAGATGCTTTGCCGCCGCCTCGCGCTTGGTAAAGATGCCGGTGCATTCGAGCGCGACGTCGACGTTCAATTCCTTCCACGGCAGTTTCGCCGGGTCGCGCTCGGCGGTGACGCGAACCTTGCCGCGCCCGGCGTCGAGCCAGTTGTCGCCGCTGGTGATCTCGTGCGGATAGCGGCCGTGCACGCTGTCGTACTTCAACAGGTGGGCGTTGGTCGCGACCGGGCCGAGATCGTTGACCGCGACCACCTCCAGCTCGTGACTGGGGCTCTCGCAGGCGGCGCGAAACACCAGCCGCCCGATGCGTCCGAACCCGTTGATCGCGACCCGTATCGCCATGTTCGTCTCCTCGCAAATCCAGGTGAGCCGAGCGGGCGCCGCTCAGTTCAGCAGCGACGTCGCCGCCGCGGCGACCTTCTCGGCGGTGATGCCGAAATGCGGATAGAGCGCCTGGATCGGGGCCGAGGCGCCGAACCCGCTCATCCCGACAAAGGCCGAATGCGGGCCGAGCCAGCGGTCCCAGCCGTGCCGCACCGCCGCCTCGACCGCGACGCGCGGCGCGGTGCCGAGCACGCTCTGCTGATAGGCGCTGTTTTCGCGCTCGAACAATTCCCAGCACGGCATCGACACGACTGCGGCGCGAATACCCTGCTGCGCCAACAGCGCGCGTGCGTCCATGGCGATCGACACTTCCGATCCGGTGGCGAGCAGCGTCACCTGGCGGGCGCCGTCGGCTTCCGCCAACACATAGGCGCCATAGGCCGAATAATTGCCGCCCGGCTGGGTCCGCAGAAGCGGCAGCGGCTGGCGGGTCAACGCCAATATCGACGGAACGTGGCGCGAGTTCAGTGCCAGCTCCCAGCACTCGGCGGTCTCGACCGCGTCGGCCGGGCGAAACACCTGCAGCTGCGGGATCGCCCGCAATGCCGAGAGATGCTCGATCGGCTGGTGGGTCGGGCCGTCTTCGCCGAGCCCGATCGAATCGTGGGTCATCACATAGATGACCCCCAGCTTCATCAACGCCGACAGGCGGATCGACGGGCGGCAGTAGTCGGTGAAGGTCAGGAACGTGCCGCCATAGGGAATGAGCCCGCCATGCGCGGCGATGCCGTTCATCGCCGCCGCCATGCCGTGCTCGCGCACGCCGAAGCGGATGTAGCGCCCGGCGTAATCGCCGGGCTTGATGTCGGCCTGGTCCTTGGCCTTGGTGTTGTTCGACGGGGTCAGGTCGGCCGACCCGCCGATCAGTTCGGGCACGGCCGGGACGAGCCGGTCGAGCATCGCGCCCGAGGCTTGGCGCGTCGCCAATTTAGCGTTCTTGGCGCGGAACTCGTCGCACGCGGCGGCGATCTCGGCAGCGAGTTTATCGGGCAGGGCGCCGTGCTGGCGCCGGCGGAACTCATCGCGCTGCGGCGACCGTTCGAGCCGGCGCTCCCAATCGTGGCGCAAGCCGGCGCTGCGCGCCCCCGCCTCGCGCCATTCGGCGCGGATGCCGTCAGGCACCACGAACGGCGGGTATTCCCAGCCGAGACGCTTGCGCGCGCCGGCGATCTCCTCGGCGCCGAGCGGCGCGCCGTGCGCCGCGGCGGTGCCCGCCTTGGTCGGCGCACCAAAGGCGATGATGGTCTTGCAAGCGATGAGGCTCGGGCGGTCGCTGTCGTGGGCGCGGCGGATCGCGGCGGCGATCGCGTCGGTGTCGTGGCCGTCGATGCGCTCGGCCGCCCAGCCATGGGCGCGGAAGCGCAGGAGCTGGTCGTCGGACACGGCAAGCGCGGTCGAGCCGTCGATCGTGATCGAATTGTCGTCGTACAGCACGGTCAATTTATTGAGGCGGAGATGCCCGGCAAGCGACATCGCCTCGTGGCTGATCGCCTCCATCAGGCAGCCGTCGCCGCAGAACACGTAGGTGCGGTGATCGACGAGATCGGGCCCGAACTCGGCCGCGAGGTGGCGCTCGGCCAGCGCCATGCCCACCGAATTGCCCAGCCCCTGGCCGAGCGGCCCGGTCGTGACCTCGATGCCCGGCGCCAATTCGCGCTCGGGGTGACCGGCGGTGCGGCTGCCGAGTTGGCGGAAATGCTTCAGCTCGTCGAGCGTCATGTCGGCATAGCCGAGCAGGTGCAATAGCCCGTAGAGCAGCATCGAACCGTGCCCGTTCGACAGGATGAAACGGTCGCGGTCGGGCCACTCGGGCGCGGTCGGATCGAAGCGCAGGAACTCGGTGAACAGCACCGTCGCCACGTCCGCCATGCCCATCGGCATGCCGGGGTGGCCCGATTTCGCCTGTTCCACCGCGTCCATGGCAAGCGCGCGCAGGGCATTCGCCATGCGCCGCAGCTTCGGATTTTTCGGCTGGGGGAGGGGCGGTGCGGTATCCATGGCGGCAATTTACCTCGCATTGTCCCTGCCGCAAACGCCTCACATCGGCGTGCGTCGCCGGCGCCGCGTCGATTTCGCCGCGGCGGCGCCGGGCGGGGCGTGCGGGCGCGCTCCGCTCCGGGATTGTGCGGCGGCGGAGGCGCCGCTAACGTTCGTGCGGGCCGGGCAAGGCGCGCAGATGGAGGAGACGCCAGATGGACACGATCGTCGGCAGCGGCGACTACAGGTACCGGATCGTCGAGAACTGGGCGAAACTGCCCGATGGCTGGTCGTTCAAGGAGGTCGGGGCGGTCGGCTGCGACAAGAACGACAACGTCTATGTGTTCAACCGCGGCGAGCACCCGATGATGGTGTTCGACCGCAATGGCAACTTCCTGCGCTCGTGGGGCGAGGGACAGTATCCGCGTGCGCACGGCGTCCACATGGGGCCGGACGATTCGATCTACCTGACCGATGACGGCGGCCATTTCGTGCGCAAATGCCGGCTTGAAGACGGCAAGGTCCTGCTCGAACTGGGCGTGCCCGGCAAGCCGGCGCCGTATATGGGCGGCGAGCCGTTCCATCGCTGCACCCATACCGCGCTGTCGCCGAAGGGCGAGATCTACGTGTCCGACGGCTATGGCAACGCCCGGGTCCACAAATATTCGCCCGACGGAAAATTGCTGATGTCGTGGGGCGAGCCGGGCACGATGCCGGGCGAATTCAACATCGTCCACAACATCTGCACCGATGTCGACGGCTGGGTCTATGTCGCCGACCGCGAGAACCACCGCGTCCAGGTATTCGACGGCAACGGCAAGTACGAGGCGCAGTGGAACAACCTGCACCGGCCGTGCGGGCTCTACATGGATTATGTCCACCACCCGGTGTGCTTCATCGGCGAGCTGGGGCCGGTGCAGCCGGTCAACCGCGACGTGCCCAATCTCGGGCCGCGGGTCAGCATCGTCGACAACAAGGGCAACCTGCTGTCGCGGTTCGGCGACAAGCATGCCGGCACGGCGCCCACCGCGTTTCTCGGGCCGCACGGTCTCGCCGTCGATTCCCGTGGCGATCTCTACGTCGGCGAGGTGTCCTGGACGCAGTGGCCGCAATTCTATCCCAACACGCCGCGCCCCGATTACATCCGCTCATTGCAGAAATACGAGCGAGTCCGCTAGGCCGCGGCGGCGCGTTGACGAGGCGGGCGGGCGGTCTTTAAGGTGGCGGCATGAGCGAACTCGACGACGCGATCGCTCGGCTCGAGCGCGCGGTTGAGCGCTTGGAGGCGGCGCCCCGGCTGAACCAGCCCGAGCCTGCGGGCGAGGATGTCGTCCGCCTCGCCGAGGCCCGCCTGGCGCAAGACCGTGCGGCCGAAGACGAGCGTGTGCGGCAGCTCACCGCCGCGATTGCGGCACGGGTCGAGGCCGCTCTCGACAAGATCGGGCTGGTGCTGCGGGAGGACGGCTGACATGGCCCTCGTCGTTGTCAAGGTGAATGGCCGCGAGTTCCCGATCAGCTGCGAGGACGGGCAGGAACCGCGGTTGCGGCGACTGGCGGCGTATATCGATGCCAAGATCGGCGAATTCCTCAGAACCGTGGGGCAGGTCGGCGAAGCCCGGCTGATCCTGCTGGCGGCGCTGGTCATCGCCGACGAATTGTCGGACGCCAACGAGGCGTTGCAGCAGTCGCGCAACCGCCCCGGCGGCGATGCGTCGACGGCGACCGGCATTCACGGCATTGCCCAGCGCATCGAATCGATTGCGGCGCGGCTCGAATCGTCCTAGCTAGGGTACGGGCGGGGCTGCGCGGTGCGTCAGGACGCATTAGCCCCGGGGCCGATACCTACCTCTTGGGAGCTGTCCCTGTCGGAGTCGTGGCTCCGGCAAACGGCGCCCACCTGCTACGGCGGGCCACGAGGGAGTTGCAAGCCAACGGCCGAGGCGGCTCCGCCCATACGGCTAACCGGCCGTCATTGCGAGCGGAGCGAAGCAATCTTGTGCAAACCGTGTCATGTCCCGACGAGATTGCTGCGTCGCCTCGCGGCGCCCCGCCATAACGAGGCGGGCGCGTGAACATCCTGGTGTGCGGCGATGTGGTCGGCCGCCCCGGCCGCGACGCGGTGAAGGCGCACCTGCCGGTGCTGCGGCGCGAGCTGGCGGTCGATCTCGCCATCGTCAACGCCGAGAACGCGGCGCACGGCTTCGGGCTGACCGAGCGGCTGTGCGGCGAGTTGTACGATGCCGGCGCCGATATCCTGACCACCGGCAACCATGTCTGGGACCAGCGCGAGCTGATCCCCTATATCGACCGCGACCCGCACGTTCTGCGGCCGGCGAATTTTCCGCCCGGCACGCCCGGCGCCGGGTCGATCCTGCACGCGCTCGGCGATGGGCGCACGGCGCTCGTCGTCAACCTGATGGGGCGATTGTTCATGGATGCGCTCGACGACCCGTTCCGCGGGCTCGACGCGCTGCTCGCGGGCCAGGCGCTCGGCCGCAAGGTCGCCGCGATCGTCGTCGATTTTCATGCCGAGGCGACAAGCGAGAAGACCGCGTTCGGGCATTTCGCCGATGGCCGGGTCTCAGCGGTGATCGGCACCCACACCCATGTGCCGACCGCCGACGGGCGAATCCTGCCCGGCGGCACCGCCTATCAGACCGATGCCGGGATGTGCGGCGACTACGATTCGGTGATCGGCATGCAGAAGGCCGCAGCGGTGCAGCGCTTCGTCAGCAAAATGCCGGGGCAGAAGCCGCAGGTCGCCGAGGGCGAGGGCACGCTGTGCGGCGCGCTGGTCGTGACCGACGACACCACCGGGCTGGCGCGGCGGATCGAGCCGGTGCGCGTCGGCGGGCGGCTCGTGCCGCTGGTGCCGCGGTTGTAATCTGCGTTTTGCGTGGACATCTTGCGTCCTTCGAGACGCGGGCTGCGCCCGCTCCTCAGGATGAGGTAGGATGTTTAAGGCATCCGCCGGCCCTCCTCATCCCGAGGAGCCCGCGGAGCGGGCGTCTCGAAGGACCCACTGGGCCGCCCCCAGCCGCTAGGAAACCATGGCGAAGATTCTGATCACCTCCGCATTGCCGTACATCAACGGCATCAAGCATCTCGGCAACCTGATCGGCTCGATGCTGAGCGCGGATGTCTATGCCCGGTTCATGCGCGCGGCGGGCCACGAGGTTCTCTTCATCTGCGCCACCGATGAGCACGGCACGCCGGCCGAGATCGCCGCGCTGGAAGCGGGGGTGTCGGTCGAGGAATACTGCGCCAGCCAGCACCAGATCCAGAAGCGGATCTATCGGGATTTCCACCTCTCGTTCGATTTCTTTGGGCGCAGCTCGTCGCCGCAGAACCGCGAACTCACCAACCATTTCTACCATCGGCTCGACGATGCCGGGTTTATCGAAGAGCGGCTGGTGGCGCAGGTCTATTCGGTCGATGACGGGCGCTTCCTGCCCGACCGCTACATCACCGGCACCTGCCCGTATTGCGGCTATGCCGCGGCGCGCGGCGACCAGTGCGAAAACTGCACCCGGCTCTTGGACCCGACCGACCTCAAGGATGCGCGCTCGGCGATCTCGGGCAGCCGCAACCTGGAAGTCCGCCAGACCAAGCACCTGTTCCTGAAGCTGGGCGCGTTGTCGGATCGGGTCGAGGCCTGGGTGGACACCAAGACCGACTGGCCGCTGCTGGTGAAGTCGATCGCCAAGGGCTGGCTCAAGGAAGGCCTGCACGACCGCTGCATCACCCGCGACCTGCACTGGGGCGTGCCGGTCGATCGTCCCGGCTTCGAGGGCAAGGTGTTCTACGTCTGGTTCGATGCGCCGATCGAATATATCGGCGCCACCAAGGAATGGGCCGACGCCGCGCCCGGCGAGCGCGACTGGCGGCGCTGGTGGTACGCGGCCGACGATGTTCGCTATGTCGAGTTCATGGCCAAGGACAACGTGCCGTTCCATACGGTCAGCTTTCCCGCGACCATCCTCGGCGCCGGCGAAGACTGGAAACTGGTCGATTACATCAAGGGGTTCAGCTGGCTGACCTTTTACGGCGGCAAGTTTTCGACCAGCCAGAAACGCGGCATCTTCCTCGACCAGGCCCTGGCCGAATATCCTGCCGATTACTGGCGCTATTGGCTGGTGGCGAACGCGCCGGAGACCGACGATTCCTCATTCAC
>JASHNY010000135.1 GCA_030041385.1 Alphaproteobacteria bacterium | reverse complement strand
GCGCGGCGAGCGGCCGGCCGACGGCGCGCAGCAGCGCCTGCGCGACCGGATGGGCGGGGATGCGCACGGCAACCGTGTCGAGCCCGGCGCAGGCCAGCAATGACACTCCGCTCGCCGCCTGCCGCTGCAATACCAGCGTCAGCGGCCCCGGCCACAAGCGGGCGGCGGCATCGCGCGCCCGCGCGTCGAACACCGCGACCGCCTCCGCCGCGCCCCTGTCGGCGACATGCACGATCAGCGGGTTGAAGCGCGGTCGCCCCTTGGCGGCAAAGATGCGCGCGACCGCCTGATCGTCGGTGGCGTCGCCGCCGAGCCCGTAAACGGTCTCGGTCGGAAAGACCACGAGCCTGCCGGCGCGCAGATGCCGCGCCGCCTCGGCAATCGCCGCTGATGTGGCCGGCACGACTTTCGCGGGCATACCCTCACCCTCCCGCGGCTTTGCCGCGGGCCCCTCTATCGCGGGCCGCGTCCCGGCTGCGGGTCGACGCCCATATGGCCGGAGCGGTTCTGATAGAGGTGGATTTCGCGGCGCAGCGGCCGCGGCGGCTCGCCTTCGAGCCAGAGCCGGTAGAGGAGCCGCTTGCGTGCCGGATGGTCCCAGTCGGTGAACGCAGTACGCGCGTGCAAGATTTCGTAATTGTTGATGAACGAGGCCTCGCCCGGCTCCAGCCGCGTCTCGAAGCGGACCTCGTCGCGCAGCGCCGCGGCCTCGAAGCAATCGAGCGCCTCGCGCTCGAAACGGCTGAGCGGCTGCCCCAGCACCTGGGCGGCGCGGTCGATGATGCCGCGGACGTAACGGCAGCTCAGCAACCCGTCCTTGGTCGCATAGACCGGCACGCGGTACGGGGTAACGGGGTCGTCGCCGGGCGCTTCCTCGCCGCGCCGGTGGCAATAAAATCCGCGCTTTAATGCAGCCATGTATTCGGGATGTTCGCGCGCCACGATATCGTACACCCGCAGCGAACTGGCATAGAGGCTGGTGCCGCCCTCCTTGGCGGCGCGCACGCACAGCAGCCCGACGATCTCGGCCGAATCGGTGTGCAGGCTCAATTCGCGATTTGTGGTGTAGCCGCGCGACGCCTTTTCGACATTGGTGACATGGCCGAGATAGTCGCCGTCGGCGCTTTGCGAGACGGCATGGCCGAAATGGCTGCCGATGCCGCAAAACACCGCCTGCATTTCATCGGCGCTGTATTTGTCGACCGGGAAGCCGCGCATGATCAGGAGGCCCGGGCCGCTCTTGATCCGCGCCAGCACCTCGGCGAGGGCATCGTCGAGCGCCGGGTGCGAGAAATCGCGCCGCGCGACCCGGTCAAACGGCCGGCCCGAGCGGAGCAGCTTCTCCATCAATTCGTCGATCGCGCGCAATTGCACGGAGGTGAAGTTCCAGGTGATCGCCTCGCGGTCGAGTTCGGCACCGAGCCATCCGGCAGGGTGCCGACGCGCCGCCGCAACAGCCTTCATGACCACCGCCCGGCCCTCCCTCGCCCGCTACCGCAACCCGCGCACCCGGCTGGTGATCAATACCGGCCAGGGGTCGGGCATCTCGCCGACCGGCACCTCGATCAGGCACGGGCCGCGCCGCTTCAACGCCGCCGCCAACTCGCGCCGCAATTCCGCGGGGCTTTGCGCGCGCACCCCGGCGATGCCGTAGCTCTCGGCCATCTTGGGGAAATTCGGGTTGAGCAGGTCGACCGCGATCAATCGGTTGCCGTAATCATTCTTCTGCATGCGGCGGACATTGCCGTAGGCGCCGTCGGCGAACACGATCGCGACCGCGTCGATGCCGTGGAGTGCCGCGGTCGCCAGTTCCTGCACGTTGTACATGAACCCACCATCGCCCGCGACCGACACGACCGGCACATCCGGTCGCGCCACCTTGGCGCCGAGCGCGGTCGCATAGCTGAAGCCGAGCGTACCCTGGTAGCCGCTGTGGATGTAGGTGCGCGGCTTGTAGACCGGAAAGGCCAGCCGCCCGACATAGCCGACCTGGGTCAAATCCTCGACATAGATGCCATCGTCAGGCAACTCGGCGCGGATCGCGTCGAGATATTCGCATTGCGGGCCGAGCCGCTCGCGGATCTGCGCCAGCGTCTTGGCCTTCAGCGCATCGAGATCGGCGCGGCGCGACGGCGGCTTGTCCCCCCGCGACTCGAGCGCGCGGAGGAGCGCGGCCGCGGCGTCGCGGGCATCGGCGACGAGGGCGACCGCCGGCTTCGACACGCGGGTGATCTCGACCGGGTCGAGATCGACACGGATGATCTTGATGCCGGCGTCGGTGCCCCAGCGGGTCAGCGGCTGGTTGAAGCGGGTGCCGATGGCGAGCGCGACGTCGGCGGTCTTCCACAATTCATGGCCGCCGAGCAGGTTCTGCGCTAGGTAATGGCGGTCGCTGACGATGCCCTTGCCGCCGGTATAGGTGACGACCGGCGCCTCCAGCCGTTCGGCCAGCGCCAATATCTCCGGGCCGGCCTCGGCGGCGCCGCTGCCGACATAGATCAGCGGCTGCCTCGCCGCGGCGAGCAGCGCCGCCGCCTTGTCGATCAATTCGGGGTCGGGTGCCGGCGGGGCCGGCGGCGCGCCGGCCGGCGGCAGCGCCACATCGCCGGCAAGCGCCATCACGTCGAGCGGCATCTCCAGCGCCACCGGGCGCTTTCTGCCGTCGGCGAGCTGGCGGAACGCCTCGTTGACCAGTTTGCCGGTCTCGCTCGGGTGGCCGATGCGGGCAGCCCATTTGGTCAGCCCCTTGAGGATCGCGAGCTGGTCGGGGATCTCGTGCAGCAATCCGAACCCGCGCCCGATCAGGTCGGAGGGGATCTGACCGCTGATGCACAAGACCGGGGTGTTCGTCGCATAGGCGGTGGACAATGCCGCGGTCGTGTTGAGCAGGCCCGGCCCCGGCACCACGGCAAAGGCGCCGGGCCGCCCGCTCGCCCGCGCATAGCCGAACGCCATGTAGGCGGCGGCCTGCTCGTGGCGCGGGTGAATCACGCGGATCGCCTCGCCGGCATCGTAAAGCGCCACGAACAATGCGTCGTTCTGCACCCCCGGCAGGGCAAACAGCGTATCGACGCCGTGCCGCGTCAGCATTTCCACGAGCGCCCGGCCGCCGGTCATGCGCGACATGCACCCCTCCATTTCAGCGCCGCTCGCCGGTCAGCCGGTCCATCAGGGCGAGCAGGACCCCGGCGGCGACGAAGGCCAGGAACACGACGATTTTCCAAAGCACGTCCGACTTGTCCACTGTGCCGATGGCGACAAACGTCTCCAACAGGTCGATCGCGGCGATCGCGATGATCGAGGCGATGACCCTCAATTTTAGCCCTGCGAAATCGACTCTGCCCATCCATTCCGGCCGCGCCAGGCGGTCCTCGGCGACGGGCCGCGACACCACCGTGTCGAGCCCGGAGCTGATCATGATCAGCAGCAGGTTGCCGACCAGCACCAGGTCGATCAGTTTGAGCGCGCCGAGGATCACGCCGCTGCGGCCGAGCGTGGCAAACCCGGTCACGGCGCCGACCAGCTCGCGGAAAAACTCGACGAGCACGACCACCAGCGCCACCGCCAGCCCGAGATAGATCGGCGCGATCAGCCAGCGGCTGGCGATCAATAGGATGGCGAGAAGCCGTTCCATCGAGCGGAGCATGGCTGCGCTTATCGGCCGCCCGGGCCGATGTCAACCGTGAGGCAACACAGCGTTGCCGAAGCTGCGCTTGTCGCGCGCGCAGGGCGGCCTTTATCGTGCCCGCCAATCTGCTGGCGGGGAGGCAACGCCCGTATGACGAGCATTACCGCTGCATCCGGCGGCGGCGCAGGACGTGTGGCCGAATACCGCTCGATCGGGCTGGTATCGCTGGCGCATTTCACCAACCATTTCCAGAACCTGGTATTGCCGCCGCTGCTGCCGCTGCTGCTGCCGCGGCTCGGCATCGGCTTTGTCGAATTCGGCGTCGCCTTGACGATCGCCAACGTGATGTCGGTGACGGCGCAATTGCCGGTCGGGTTCCTGGTCGACCGTCTCGGCTCGCGGCGCATGCTGGTTGCCGCCTTGTTGCTGTCCGGGCTCGCTTTTATCGGGTTCGGCGTGGCGCCGTCCTATCCCCGCCTGCTATTGGCGATGGCGCTGATCGGCGTTACCAACAGCGTGTTCCACCCGGCCGATTACGCGATCCTGTCGGCGATCATCCCGGCCGCGCGCGTCGGCCGCGCCTTTTCGATCCACACCTTTTCGGGCTTTCTCGGCAACGCGCTCGCGCCCATCGTATTGCTGGCGCTGGCTGCCGCGTTCGGGCTCAACGTCGCGATCATGGCGGCGGGTACGCTCGGCCTCGTCATCGCGATGCCGCTGCTGCTGGCGCGCGGCCTCGACCGCCCGGACGGCCCGTTGCAGCATCTGGCGCCGACGGCGCGCGGGGGCGAGAGCGTCGGCCTGAAATCGATCCTGACGCCGACGATCATCGGCCTGACCGGGTTTTTCGCCCTGCTGAGCCTGTCCGGCAGCGGCATCAGCAATTTCTCGGTCGTGGCGCTGGGCAAGGCGTTCGGCACGCCGCTCTCGGTCGCCAACCTGGCATTGACCGCCTATCTCGCCGCCCAGGCGCTGGGCGTGCTCGCCGGCGGCTTCGTCGCCGACATGACCCGCCGCCACGGCGAGGTCGCCGCAGTCGGCTATGCGGTCAACGCCGTGATCGTATTGGCGATCGCCACGCTGGGGCTCGGCGACGCCCTGCTGTTGGCGGCGATGGCCGGCGCCGGGTTTCTCGGCGGATTGATCATGCCGTCGCGCGACATGATGGTGCGCGAAGCGGCGCCGCCGGGCGCGGTCGGCCGCACCTTCGGCGTCGTCACCGCCGGGTTCAACATCGCCGGCACGGTCGGGCCGCTGATGTTCGGCTATATCATGGACCACGGCGCGCCGCGCTGGGTGTTCGGCGCCTGCGTCATCGTGATGGCGGTTACTGCCGCGGTCGCCTGGCTCGAAGAGCGCCGCATCGGCCGGCG
>JASHNY010000068.1 GCA_030041385.1 Alphaproteobacteria bacterium | reverse complement strand
CATGGCGCTCCCCTTTTTCAACCCGAACCATTCCTTCCGGACAGCAGGACTCTCAAGCCGCGTGCCACGCTGCCGAATCGCCCCGAGACAACGGAATCTCAAGCCGATACGCCGAACCGCCTTCGACCGGTGCCGAATCGATTCGCATTTTGCAATGCAACCGGCATCGACGACCTTTCGCGCGGCCCACCGGCTTTGCCGGCGCGGGCATTGCCGGCGGTTCTGCGCCAGCGGCGCGTCAATCGGGAGCCGTGGCCCGGAGTTTTGCATCTTAGATTGGGGGGCCACGGCGCCCGCGCTGCTTGCGGCGATTGCGACGGCGCATAAAACGGGTGGTACGACAAGACCGAAAAATAAATCCCCGCCCGAATCCGCTTGCTGCCATCGAATTGCGCGCCGCCGTCTGCCGCGCCGCCGCCGCAATCGGCCGCTTCGATGCGGCCAATCGTAGCATCGGAAGACGCGTTTATGACCAGCATCGAGGGCTCCGGCCCAGCCGCCGCGGCATCCGCCTTGCCGATCCGCATCGGCGCGGCGACGGGCGGAGATTCGTGGGAAACCGCCGGAGCGTGGGCATGCTTCGTGTACGCCCTGATCTTCTTCGCTTTCGCCGCATTGTGCGGGTTTCAGCTGCACGGCGTCGTTGCGCGCCTGCTGCGCGTCGCGCACGAACACAGCGGTATCCGCCTGTTCCTCTACCCGAGCCTCTTATGGATGGCGATGGGGCTGGCATTGCTGGCGTTGCGCACCGCGATCTGGATCGCCTACCGCCCGCGCCCCGCAGTCCAGCCGGAGATGGCGCCGGTGCTCAGCGTCATCATCCCGGCGTATAACGAGGGGACGATGGTATCGCACGCGATCGAATCGGTGGCGCGCGCCAACTACCCCCACGATCGCCTGCAAATCCTCGTCATCGACGACGGCAGCACCGACGACACCTGGAGCCACATCAGCCGGGCGGCGGCGCGCCACCCGTCGATGGTGACGCCGCTGCGGCATGACCGCAACCAGGGCAAGCGCGCCGCCTTGGCGCTCGGTTTCGCCAATGCGCGCGGCGAGGTCTTTGTGACCCTCGATTCCGACAGCGTCATCGAGCCCCATGCGCTGTTGGCGCTCGCCGGTCCGTTCGCCGATCCGCGGATCGGCGCCGTCGCCGGCAAGGTGCTGGTATACAACCGCGATGCCGGGCTGATCCCGCAGATGCTGCACGTGCGCTACATCCTCGCCTTCGACATGCTGCGCTCGGTCGAATCCGTCTACCGCAACGTCTATTGCTGCCCCGGCGCGCTGACCGCCTATCGCGCCGCTGCCGTGCGGCCGCTGCTCGACCGCTGGCGCAATCAGCGCTTTCTCGGGCGGCGCTGCACCTTCGGCGAGGATCGGGCGATGACCAATTACCTGCTTGAGGCGGGCTACGACACGGTCTACCAGCGCTCGGCTGTCGTCCATACGGTGGTGCCGACGCGCTGGGTCAAAATGTGCAAGATGATGCTGCGCTGGGAGCGCAGCGGGGTGCGCGAGGATCTTCGCTTCGCCCGCATCGTCTGGCGGCGTCCGTGGCGCAGCCGCTCGATTGCGCTGTTCGACCGCTTCGTCATCAATGTGCGTCACCCGGTCTACTATGCCAGCCTTGGCATCGTTGCCATTCTGGCGGCAGAGCACCCGTCAATGCTGGTTCGCTTTCTGACGACGATGGGGTTCGTGGCGCTGTTCAACACGCTCTATTTTCTGCGCAGCGAACGGTCGCTGAATTTTCTCTATGGCGTCCTTTACGCCTATGTATCGGCATTCACGATGTTCTGGATCTACCCATACGCGGTATTGACCGTGCGTGCCCGCTCCTGGTTGACCCGGTAACCCGCGTCTAGCGGCGGCCCTTTATCCGCCCGCCGTTGTAGCGTTCGCGCAGCCGGGCGGCGACGCGCGGGCTGACGAAATGCGAGATGTCGCCCCCGAGCGCGCCGATTTCCTTGACGAACCGCGACGAGATGAACTGGTAGCGGTCCGAGGCCATCAGGAACACCGTCTCGATCGAGGTGTTGAGGCGGGCGTTCATCCCGGCCATCTGGAACTCGTATTCGAAATCCGAGACCGCGCGCAATCCGCGCACGATGATGCTGGCGCCGACCGATTCGGCAAACGCCATCAACAGCGTGTCGAAGGCGCGGACCTCGATCTTCCCGGCATCGCCGTTTTCGAGGTAGCGGATTTCCTCGCGCACGATCTCGACCCGCTCGTCGGTCGAAAACAGAGGCCCTTTGCCGTCGTTGCGGGCAACCCCGACGATCAGCCGGTCGACGAGCTTTGCGGCGCGGCGGATGATGTCGGTATGCCCGTTGGTGATCGGATCGAACGTGCCAGGATAGACGCCGATACGTGGGTTATTCATGTGCTGTTCCTTCTTCGCTGTCCCCCTCCGCCGGATCGGCCGATGCGTCGCCGTTTTCCTCGCTTTCCGGCAGCCGCGCCACAGAAACGACCCGCTCGCCGTCGCCGACCCTGAAAATCACCACGCCGGCGCTCCCGCGCCGCGCGATGCGGATATCGTCCACCGGGCAGCGGATCACCATTCCGGCATCGGTGACCAGCATGATCTGGTCGTTGTGGCCGACCGGAAACACCGCGACGATCGCGTCGCCGCGCCGGCTCAAATCCATGTTGTTGATGCCTTGCCCGCCCCGCCCGGTGATGCGGTAGGCATAGGCCGAGCTGCGCACGCCGAAGCCTTTCTCGGTGGCGCTCAATACGAATTCCTCGCGCTCGGCGAGGTCGGCGAACTGTTCCTCGCTGAGCGCGGCCTCGCCGTTTGCCTCGCCCTCCGCCTCGTCGGGATCGGCAGCCAGCCCGTTGTGGCCGTTCCCATTCCCGTTCCCGTTGCCGTTCCCGTTTTCGCCTTCGTCGCCGTTCTGGCGGCGGCGCTCCGCAGACAATTTCAGATAGGCGTCGCGCACATCCGGGGCGATCTCCTCATGGCGCAGGATCGACATCGAGATGACCCGGTCCTCGTCGAGCAGCCGGATGCCGCGCACCCCGACCGAGGATCGGCCGGCGAAGATGCGCACGTCACCAACCGGAAAGCGGATCGCCTTGCCGTTGCGGGTGGCGAGCAACACGTCGTCGGCCTCGCTGCAGGTCGCCACCGCGATCAGGCGATCGTCCGCGTCCTCGCCTTCGAACTTCATCGCGATCTTGCCGTTGGTGCGGACATCGACGAAATCGCTGAGCGCATTGCGGCGAACATAGCCGTTGGCGGTGGCGAACATGACGGTCAGCGCCGCCCAGCGATCCTCGTCCTCGGGCAGCGGCATCACCGTCGAGATCGTCTCGCCCTCGACCAGGTTGGGCAGCAGGTTGATCATCGGCCGGCCGCGCGCCTGCGGCGTGCCGAGCGGCAGGCGGTGCACCTTGAGCTTGTAGACCCGGCCCGACGAGGTGAAGAACAGCACCGGCGCGTGGGTCGAGGCGACGAACACCTCGTTGAGGAAATCCTCCTCCCGGATCGCCATGCCGGCGCGCCCGCGCCCGCCGCGGCGCTGCGCCCGATAGGTCGACAGCGGCACGCGCTTGATGTAGCCGGCATGGCTGACGGTGACGACCATGTCTTCGCGCTGAATCAGCGCCTCGATGTCGGCCTCGAACTCGACATCCTCGATTGTCGTCAACCGCGGCGTCGCGAATTGCTCGCGGATCGCGATCAGCTCGCCCCGCAATACCTCGATCAGCCGCTCGCGCGAACGCAGGATCTCGAGATGCCCGGCAATCTCGGTGCCGAGGGTTTCGATCTCGGCGGCGATGTTGTCGCGTTCGAGCCCGGTCAGGCGCTGCAGGCGCAGATCGAGGATCGCTCGCGCCTGGGGGTCGGAGAGCTGGTAGGTGCCGTCTGCCGCCAGCGTATCGCCGGCGCCCCCGACCAGGGCAACCAGCGGCGCCACCGTCCCGGCCGGCCAGCGTTGCCCGACGAGCCCGGCGCGCGCCGCCGCCGGGTCGGGCGAGCCGCGAATGAGCGCGATGACCGGGTCGATATTGCCGACCGCGATCAGCAGGCCGAGCAGGATGTGCGCCCGCTCGCGCGCCTTGCCGAGCAGATGCATCGTGCGCCGGGTGATGACCTCTTCGCGGAACGAGACGAAGGCGACGATGATGTCGCGCAGCGTCATCTGCTCCGGCCGCCCGCCGTTCAGCGCCAGCATGTTGACGCCGAAGCTGGTCTGCAACGCGGTGTGCCGGAACAACTGGTTGAGCACGACGTCGGGGTCGGCGTCGCGCTTCAATTCGATGACGATGCGCAAGCCCTCGCGGTCGCTCTCGTCGCGCAGGTCGGCAATGCCCTCGACCAATTTGTCGCGAACCGTTTCGGCGATGCGCTCGATCAGCTTCGCCTTGTTGACCTGGTACGGGATTTCGGTGACGACGATGGCGTCGCGGTCCTTGCGGATTTCCTCGACGTGGCTCTTGGCGCGCAGCACGATCGCGCCCCGGCCGGTCATGTAGGCGGCGTGGGTTCCGGCGCGGCCGACGATCGTACCGCCGGTCGGGAAATCCGGCGCCGGCACGTATTCCATCAACTCCTCGACCGTCATCGCGCGGTTGTCGAGATAGGCGCAGCACGCGTCGATGACCTCGCCCAGATTGTGGGTCGGGATGTTGGTCGCCATGCCGACCGCGATGCCCTGGGCGCCGTTGACCAAGAGGTTCGGGAACCCGGCCGGCAATACCTTGGGCTCGCGCTCGGTGTCGTCGTAATTGGGCTGGAAATCGACCGTGTCGTTGTCGAGGTCGTCGAGCAGCGAATCGGCGACGCGCGCCAGCCGCGCCTCGGTATAGCGCTCGGCTGCCGGCGGGTCGCCGTCCATCGAGCCGAAATTGCCCTGCCCGTCGATCAGCGGCAGGCGCATCGCAAAGCCCTGCGCCAGCCGCACCATCGCGTCGTAAATCGCCAGATTGCCGTGCGGATGATATTTGCCCATCACCTCGCCGGTGATGCGGGCGGATTTGCGATAGCCGCGGTTCCACTCGTTGCCGGTCACCTTCATCGAATAGAGGATGCGGCGGTGGACGGGCTTCAGCCCGTCGCGGACATCGGGAAGCGCCCGCGCCACGATCACGCTCATCGCGTAATCGAGGTAGGAGCGGCGCATCTCCTCTTCGATCGTGATCGACGTGATGTCGGGCGAGGACGGCGGTGGTGGAACGGCGGTGACGGCCAAGGCGGTTCGGCGCCTCCTTCTCAACTAAAATCGCGGCCCGCGCCGTGCCGGCGCCGCCGCGATCTAATATCTGGTCTTTCAGGGGCCAGATTACCCGGTTTCGCATTTGCGAACAACGCCGCGGCGGCGATCCGGCGCCGGCGTTACGCCGCCTTTCCGGCCTGATGCGGCCGCGGCCGGGCGGCTGCGGCAATGTGTGGCGTTACCTCGGCGCGCTTTGAATCTCATCGTGTGGGGCGGCCCGACCAGGGGAGCGCGGCCGTTCCGGCGTTCGCAGCGATTCGCGGCGCAACCGTGGGCATTTCCTCATGCACAGGCACCCGACCCCATCGCCTTCCGCCGAAAACCGCGCCGGACTGCGCGGGCGCGGGCCCACGCGGCGCCGTGTCGTGCAATTGGCCGGCGCCGCCCTGGCCACCGCCAGCCTTGCCGGATGCAGTACCAGCAAATGGCACGCGATCGATGTGTCGGGCAGCCTGCGGCCGCTCGCCTTCGCGATGACCCGCGCCTCGGACGGCAAGCTGGTCACCGAGGCTGATTACCGCGGCAAGGTCGTGCTGCTGTATTTCGGTTACACGTTCTGCCCGGATCTATGCCCGACGACGCTGTCGAACGTCGCCGAGATCCTGACCCGGCTGGGCCCGGCCGCGCAGCAGGTCCGGATGCTGTTCGTCACGGTCGACCCGAATCGCGACACGCCCCAGGTGCTGGCACGCTACGTCAAGAATTTCGCGCCGCAGATCGAAGGGCTGCGCGGCACCCCCGACCAGCTCGCGGCCTTGGCGCGGCGCTATCGCGTCGCCTATTCGGTGACGCCGGCGCACGGCGACCAGCCCTACGAGGTCACGCACGGTGCTGCCGTCTACGTCTTCGACGCGACGGGCGCGGCGCGGCTGATCGTCGCCTCGCTCGACTCGCAGAAGCCCGACATCGACGGCACCGTCGCCGATCTGCGACGCCTCGTCGACCAGGCGCACCCGCCCGGCCTGTTGAGGCGGCTGCTGAGGGTGGTCTGAAGGGCTATTTGCCGGTCGCGTTGCGCACCGGAAAATTCGCCGTCAGGGTCGTGCCGTCCTCGAAACGCAGGGTGACCGGCACCGTATTTCCGCGCTTCATCGCCGCCGTGGGCGACATGCACATCAGGTGATAGCCGCCGGGAGCGAAGGCGATTTTGCCGTGGACCGGGATCGCGACGCTCTTGACCATCGCCATGCGCTCTTGCCCGCCCTGATTGACGCTCTGATGCAGCATCAGCATGCCGCAGGCAGGCGAGGCCGCACCGACCAGCACCTGCGCCGTGCCGGTCGGGTTCGACAGGGTAAAATATCCCGCCGCCGGCAAGGACGGCATCACCATGCGGAACCAGGCGCGGCTCAGCACCAGCCCGCTGTCTGCCGCCTGCGCCGCGGTGCCGGCGGCGAGGCAGAGGGCGAGGAGCAATCCGGCGCTAGCGCCCAGTCCACGTTTTGGCGAGAGCCGCGAGCGCAGCAGCATCATGGTCGGTCTCCTCGGTCGTTTCTTGCAATCGATAGGTGTTCACCACCAGCAGCATGCCGAGCACGCTCATCATCGAGGTCGGGATCCAGGTCACGATGCCGCCGATGTGCTGATCGTTGAGCGCACTGATTGACGGAAACAGGCGGCCGCACAGATCGTAATAGGGATAAAGGTCGTGCCCCGACAGCGCGATGAAAGCGCCAAGCGCGATCTGCGGAAACATGACCGCGATCGACGCCGCCGCACGCACCGCAAACGAGACGCGGCACGGCGGCTTCGGCCGCGGGTCGAGCACCAGGCACCAGAACAGGATGCCGTCGACCACCATGCTCCAGTTCATCACCGAATAGAGCAACGGGTCGATCATCGCCCGGAAATGAACGGGCGGGGTCAGCCACAAATAAATCAGGCCGACAAACAGGAACGCCGCGAGAAACGGCTGCTGCACGATGCGCACGACGCGCACGACCGGCGGGCTCGTCAGCGCACGACGCAGCCCCCTCGGCATGCCGCGGCCGATCGTCTCGCCCGGCCAGGCGAGCGCGATCAAGAACGGGCCCAGATGGTGCATCACATCATGCTGGACGCGGTTCAGAAAGAACATGTGCAGCGACCAGTATTCGAACCGGGTCTGCAGCACCGCGTAAGTTCCGACGACCCCCGCAACAAAGGCGACGCGCCGCCAGATCCCCGGCCGTTCCGCTTCGGGGGTCGCCGCGAGGCCGCGGAAATACCACAGCAGCCCCAGCACGGCCGCCAGGTAGACGGTGGGCGAAAACTCCCACGGCGCCCACACCGGCATCAGCGCCGGACGGTAGTACGACAACAGCCACAGCGCCGCCCCGACCCCGGCGACTGCTGCATGCGATCCGCTCAGCCCCGGCGCAGACGCGACCCTTGGCGGCAGCCACCTCCGTTCCATCGAAGCAGGCCTAGGCGGGCGCCGCCCTTTTGTCAAAGAGCGAAACCGCGCAGTACGGGCTGCGGGATCAGCCCCAGACCTCGCTGGCAACCTCGACGATCAGGCGCAATTTGGCGAACTGCTCGTCGATCGACAGCAGGTTGCCGTCGACCGTCGAGGAAAATCCGCATTGCGGCGACAGGCAGAGCTGGTCGAGCGGCACATATTTGGCCGCCTCGTCGATGCGCCGCTTCAGCACGTCCTTGTCTTCGAGCGCCGCCTGCTTCGAGGTGACGAGGCCGAGCACGACGCGCTTACTGCCCCTTGGCACGAAGCGCAGCGGTGCGAAGCCGCCCGAGCGCGCGTCATCGTATTCAAGGAAGAACCCGTCTACATCGAGCCCGCCGAACAGCGCCTCGGCGACGTGGTCGTAGCCACCCTCGGCGACCCACGACGAACGGTAATTGCCGCGGCACATATGGATGCACACGGTCATTCCGGGCGGCCGGTTCTTCAGCGCGGCGTTGATGACGGCGATGTTGGTCAGGTGCTGGCTGGCGCCGTCGCCGCCGATACTGTCGACATAGGCGCGCTGGGCCGGGTCGTTGAGATAGGCCAGGCTGGTATCGTCGAGCTGCAGGTAGCGGCAGCCGAGCGCGTGCAGGGCGGCGATTTCCGCGGCGTAGACCTGGGCCAGATCGGCCCAGAACGCGCCCATTTCGGGATAGATCGCGGTGGCGATCGCGGCCCGCCCGCCGCGGTAATGCAGCATCGACGGCGACGGAATTGTCAGTTTCGGCGTGGTCCCGCGCGGCGCCACCGATTGGAGATAGGCGAAATCGTCGGCGAAGATCGTCTTTTCGAGGCGCAGCCTGCCGGTGACCCGGTGCGCCGTGGGGCTGAACGCGACCGTGCCGGCCGGGTTCTTGAACTCGATGTGGAGCCGCCGGTCGCTGTGGACCACACCGCCGATCTGATAGAGGAAATCCATGTGCCACGAGCCGCGGCGCATCTCGCCATCGGTGACGCCGAGGAGGCCGGTGTCGGCCTGGCGCCGCACCGCCGTGGCGATTGCCGCATCCTCGATTTCGCGCAGTTCGCCGGCCGAAATGTGCCCGGCCTGACGCGCCTTGCGCGCCTCCAACACCTCGGGCGGGCGCAACAGGCTGCCGACATGGTCGGCGCGGAAGGGCGGCCGAGCCCCGGTTTCCAGCGCCATCATCACCTCCCCGTTAGCCGAACATGATGATCGAGCCGTCGAGCGCCATCAGCCCGGTCTCGACCCCGAGCTGCGGGTGGCGCGCCGCGACCTCCCGGCGGAATTCGGCCAGTACAGCGCGGTGCATCTCGGTTTCCGCCGCGGCGGTGCCGACGCTGGCGATGCCATAGGCAAGGCTCGCCGCGCCGCAATCGCGATGATCGATGGCGATGACTCGGTTGATCCGGTGGAGCTCGATCGAAACCGCGAGATTGTCCCAGAATGCCTGGTGCCAGGCGGCGAACCGCGGCGCGACGACGCCGACCGCGGCCCCGGCAATCGTGAACTGGCTGAACTGCCCGATCAGCCTGCGCCGCTCGAGATAATCGTGCACCGGCTCCTGCATGCGCGGGTCGATGCAGGCGAGCACCATCGCCTCGTACTGGCCGCCCGCCGCCGAGGCACGGCGAGGACGCCATGCCAAGGCCGCCACCCCGGCCGCGGCCGCAGCGCCCAGGACCCGGCGCCGGTCGAACAAACTCCCGCTGCAAACCCGGCATGAAGCGTCGGCATGGAAGCGAGCCTGCAACATCGGTTCCACCTCCCGTCAGTGCGAGCGCAGCGAAGCAATCTCCGGCGGCCGGCCGTCACCCCTCGATATTGCCGCATCGCGGGTCATGGGCCTTACGGCCGCCGCCCGCAACGGTCAAAACGGAATTTCGTCGTCGAGGTCGTTGCTGGTGCTGCGGCTTCTGCCGCCGCCGGA
>JASHNY010000067.1 GCA_030041385.1 Alphaproteobacteria bacterium | reverse complement strand
GTCGGCGTGAGCAGGCAATCGACCTGCGCGAACGCCGCGGTGAAATCGCGCGCGACCAGCGCCCTGACCCGCTGCGCCTTCAGGTAGTACGCGTCGTAATACCCGGCCGACAATACATAGGTGCCGATCAGCACGCGCCGCCGCACCTCGGCGCCGAACCCGGCGGCGCGGGTGTTTTCGTACATCTCGTCGAGGCTGTCGCCGGGCACGCGCAAGCCGAAGCGCACGCCGTCGTAGCGCGCGAGGTTCGACGACGCCTCGGCCGGGGCGATGATGTAATAGGCCGGCAACGCGTATTTCGTGTGCGGCAGGCTGACATCGACGATTTCGGCGCCGGCCGCGCGCAGCCACGCAATCCCCTGCTGCCACCACGCCTCGATCTCGGCCGGCATGCCGTCGGCGCGGTATTCCTTGGGGATGCCGACCTTGAGACCCTTGACGCCGCCGCCGAGCGCAGCCTCGTAATCCGCCACCGGCACCGGTGCGGACGTGGAGTCGCGCGGGTCATGCCCGGCCATCGCGCCGAGCATGATCGCCGCGTCGCGCACGGTGCGGGTCATCGGGCCGGGGTGGTCGAGCGAGGAAGCATAGGCGACGACGCCCCAGCGCGAGCAGCGCCCGTAGGTCGGCTTAAGCCCGACAATGCCGCAAAAGCTCGCCGGCTGGCGGATCGAGCCGCCGGTATCGGTACCGGTCGCGGCCAATGCGGCGCGCGCCGCGACCGCGGCTGCCGAGCCGCCCGACGAGCCGCCCGGCACCAGCGGCCGGTTGTCGCCGGACCTGCGGCGCCATGGGTTTTCGACCGGGCCGTAATGGCTCGTCGTGTTCGACGAGCCCATCGCGAACTCGTCGAGGTTGGTCTTGCCGAGCATGACCGCACCGGCCGCCCACAATTTCGTGGTAACGGTCGATTCGTAGGGCGGGGTGAACCCGTCGAGGATGTGCGAGGCGGCGGTCGTCAAGACGCCCTTGGTGCAATAGAGATCCTTGACCGCGATCGGGATGCCGTCGAGCGGCAGAGCCTCGCCCTTGGCGCGGCGGGCGTCGGATTGCGCGGCCATCTCGCGCGCCCGCTCCGGCGTCTCGGTGATGTAGGCGTTGAGCGGCCGCACCGCCTCCATCGCCGCGATATAGGCGTCGGCCAGTTCGCGCGCCGAGAATTGCCGGGCCGCGAGCCCGGCGCGCGCCGCCGCGAGATCAAGCGCGAGGAGGCTCACTCCACCACCTTTGGCACCGCAAAAAACCCTTTCGCCGCCACCGGTGCGTTGCCGAGGATCGCGTCGGCGCAATTGCCGTCGGTGACCGTGTCGTCGCGCATCGGCAGGGAGACGGCGGCAACGCTGGCAAGCGGCGCGACACCCGTGGTATCGACCTCGTTCAGCCGCCCGATCCAGGTCAGGATATGCGACAGTTCGGCGGCGAGCGGCGCAAGCTCGTCATCGGATAGGCGGATGCGCGCCAGGGTGGCGATGCGCGCCACGGTGGCCTTGTCCAACGCCATGATTTCGATGTCTTTCGCGGCGAAAACGGTCGCGTCACGCTATCATCGGGCATGATCCTCGGCAACCCTGCCTCATTGCGCGATGCGGTGCCCGCGGGCGCCCGGCTGATGGGCCTCGATGTCGGCACCAAGACGATCGGCCTCGCCCTCAGCGACACCCGCCTGGTCATCGCCAGCCCGCTCGAAACGATCCGCCGCCGCCGCTTCCGCGACGACATGGCGACATTGTTCGGCCTGGTCGATCGCCATGGGGTCGGCGGGCTCGTGATCGGCCTGCCGCTGACGCTCGCCGGCGGCGACAGCCCGCGCACCCAGTCGGTGCGCCAATTCGCCCGCAACCTGCTCGCCCTGCGCGACCTCCCGGTGGCGTTCTGGGACGAGCGCCTGTCCACCGCCGCGGTCACGCGCGAGATGATCGCCGCCGACATGACCCGCAAGCGCCGCGCCGAGATCGTCGACAAGGTCGCCGCCGCCTACATCCTGCAAGGGTGCCTCGACGCGATCGGGCGGGATTAGACCGACGCGACCGGAGTAGAGAGGGCCGCGACGATCGCGGTGACCAACGGCTTCATGAAATAGCGGCCGGCCGGAACGATCTCAGCCGCAAGCCCACGCCGGGTCAGTGCCGCGGCGGTGACCGGGCCGATCGCGGCGAGCCTGGTGCGCTTCAGGGCAGAGACCAGCCCGTCCTCCCGCCCCGCCCTTTTGGCGACCTCGAACAACCGCTCGATCTGCGGCGAGCTGGTAAAGGCGATTACATCGATGCGGCCCTCAGCCAGCTCGTCGATCAGCGCGCCGACCCGGCGGTCGTCGGCATCCGAGGCATAGGCATAGGGCAGCACCGGTTCGGGCTCGGCGCCGGCACCGCGCAGAAAATCGATCAGCCGGGCATTGGGATTATCAGGATAGAGCTGCACCCCGACGCGGCGGGCGCGCAGATCCTCCGCCGCCAGGGTGGCGATGACCCCATCGGTCGTCGGCGCCGCAGCGCGCACATCCTCCCTGAGGCCCAATTCGCGGAGCGCCTGGCCCGGTTTGGGACCGCGCACGACCTTGCGGGCCGTGCGCAAGGCCGCGACAAAGGCGGGGCCCTTGCCGCTGCGCTCCGCCAATGCGTGCAGCCGGCGCACCCCCTCGCCGGTCATAAGGATCAGGTCGTCGGGTGGCGCGGCGATGAACCGCTCGATCCACGCGATGACCGGCGCCGGGTCGGGCGCATCGCGCATCGCCACCAGCGGGCAGCGCACCGCCTCCGCGCCTTCCGCTTCGAGCATCCGGGCGAGCCGGTCGAGCTCGCGATGCTCGGGCAGGGCGATGCGGCGACCCGAGAGGGCGCCGGCGGTCATCGAGCCGTTTCTCAGCCTGTCATTCCGGGATGCC
>JASHNY010000066.1 GCA_030041385.1 Alphaproteobacteria bacterium | reverse complement strand
TCGCGGCGCTGGCCGGAACCACGATCCGCGACCGCGCGGCCGGCCGCTTTGTCGCCGACATCGCCGAGCCGACCGGGCATTTCCCCGAGGAGCAGCGCAGCCGCCAATCCTCGGTGTTTTCGGCGTTGCGGGTGCTGATCGACCTGTTCGCCAGCCCGGAAGACGAGCATCTCGGGTTTTACGGCGCGTTCGGCTACGACCTCGTCTACCAGTTCGAGCCGATGGCGCTGGTGCAGCAACGCGCCGCCGACCATCGCGACCTCGTTCTGTACCTGCCCGACGAAATCCTGATCGTCGATCACATGCGCCAGGTTTCGGCCGTGCACCGCTATGAGTTTGCCGTTGGCGGGCAATCGAGCGTCGGGCGCGGCCGCGGCAATGCGCCGGCGCCCTATCTGCCCGGCGATGCCGGCGCGCCGCGGGTGGAGACCTGCGACCACGGGCCGGGCGAATACGCCGCCTTGGTACAACGGGCCAAGGAGGCGTTCGTGCGCGGCGATCTGTTCGAGGTCGTGCTCGGCGAGATGTTTGCCGAAACCTGCACCGATTCGCCGAGCGCCGTGTTTCGCCGATTGCGCCAAAGCAACCCGGCGCCTTACGGGGCGCTGATCAACCTCGGCGACGGCGAATTCCTGGTCTCGGCCTCGCCCGAGATGTTCGTGCGCGTCGAAGGCCGGCGGATCGAGACCTGCCCGATCAGCGGCACGATCGCGCGCGGGCGCGACGCCATCGAAGATGCCGAGCGCATCCGCGAATTGCTCAACTCGGTCAAGGACGAGAGCGAGTTGACGATGTGCACCGATGTCGACCGCAACGACAAGTCGCGGGTCTGCGTGCCGGGCAGCGTCAAGGTGATCGGGCGCCGCCAGATCGAGATGTATTCGCGCCTCATTCACACGGTCGATCATGTCGAGGGCGAATTGGCGCCCGGATATGACGCGCTCGACGGATTTCTCTCGCACGCCTGGGCGGTGACGGTGACCGGCGCGCCGAAACGCTGGGCGATCCGCTTTGTCGAGCAGGAGGAACGCTCGGCGCGGCGCTGGTACGGCGGCGCGATCGGGCGGGTGACCTTCGACGGCAACATGAACACCGGCCTCACGCTGCGCACGATCCGCATGAAGGACGGGATCGCCGAAATCCGCGCCGGCGCGACGTTGCTGTTCGACAGCGATCCCGAGGCCGAGGAGGCGGAATGCCGGCTCAAGGCGTCGGCGATGTTCGCCGCGATCCGCGGCAATCGCACCGCGTCGGGCGGCGCCGCGGCGCGATCCACGGCCGGGGCAGGGCGCAAGGTAGTGCTGATCGACCACGAGGATTCGTTCGTCCACACCCTCGCCTCGTACATCCGCACGACCGGGGCCGAGGTGGTGACGATGCGGCCGGATCTGGCACGGGCGGAATTGCGCGGCGGGGCGCGGCCCGATCTCGCGGTGATGTCGCCGGGGCCGGGGCGGCCGCAGGATTTTGCCGCCGCGGAAACCCTCGACCTGCTGATCCGCCGGGAAATACCGGTGTTCGGCGTGTGCCTGGGGTTGCAGGCGCTCGTCGAGTATTTCGGCGGCACCCTCGACCTGCTCGACATCCCGATGCACGGCAAGCCGTCCGAAGTCCGCGGGCTGGGCGGCGTCGTGCTGCGCGGGCTGCCCGAGCGGTTCACCGTCGGGCGCTACCATTCGCTTTACGCGCGGCGCAGCGACCTGCCGGCGGTATTGCGCATCACCGCCGAGACCGCAGACGGGGTGATCATGGCGATCGAGCACAAGACATTGCCGATCGCCGCGGTGCAATTCCACCCCGAATCGGTGATGACGCTTGCCGGCGCGGTCGGCATGCCGATCATCGAGGCGGTCTTTGCCACGCTGTGCGCCGCCCGCAAGGTCGCGGACGCCGCCGGCTGAGCGCCCAGGCTAAAGCGTGGTCCGTTGATGTTGACACGCCTTTACCCGTCGCCATGCCCAGACTTGATCGGGGCATCTGCGACAGGTGTCGCATCGCCTCACCTGTTCCCCGGATGGCCGGGTCACCCCCCGGATGGCCGCTGCGGGCGTTCCGGGGCGGCCATGACGATTGATGCGATCTGATCGGATGCCGCGCTAAAACGCGCGGTCGACCTCCTGCTGGTCGATCTTGACCGGAAAGCGGTTGCGCAGTCCGGCGGTAAACTCGGCGGCAAAGTCGAGCCGCGAGGCCCCGGTCAGCGCATTGGCGAGCGCCGCCGCTGCGGCCTTCGACGGCGCCCCGGGATCCTTGATCTGGGTCAACTCGGCGACATAGGCGCCGCGGGCGTCCTCCGCTGTCACCACCTGGCCCTGCTTCGCCGAGAACAGCTTGGCGACAAGCGCCGGCGGGACCGGCCCATCGGGGGCAGCCTGGCGCGACAACGGCGGCGACGCGGTTGCCGCCAGTTTCTTCGCCGCAGCCGCCGCTTTCAGCGGATTGGAGGGCGAGACCGCGGCGGCCAGCGCCTTCGCCTCGTTGGCTACCGCGGCGCGCTTCTGCTCCTGCTGCCAGCCGGCACTTGCCTTGGCCTTGACCGCGGCGAGCGGGCGCACCTGCGGCGGCGTGATCTTGTCGGTGCGCAGCGCGAAGATCGTGCCGTCCTCGGTGTTGATGACGCGGCTGATCTCGCCCTGGTCGGTGGCGAACAGCGTCTTCAGCACCTGCGGCGAATTGATCGGCAGGGCGATCGGCTTGCCGTCGGGGTCGCGACCGCCGACATCGGCGGCCTTCACCACGGTGGTCTTGAGCCCGAACTTGGCCGCGACCTGGGCCAGGGTCGCGCCGCCGGCAAGCGCGTCATCCGCCTTGTTGCCGATCGTGTCGATCCGGTCGAGCGCCTCGTTCCGGGCGAATTCCGCGGTCAGTTTGGGCTTGGCATCGGCGAAACTCGCGGTCGAGGCCGGTACGATCTTGACCACGCGCAGGATGTGCCAGCCGAGCGAGGTCTGGATCGGCTGGCTCGGCTGGTTAAGCGGCAGCGAGAAGGCGGCATCGGCAAGCACCTTCGGCATCTCCGAGCGCTGCATCAGGCCGATTTCGATCGTGTCCGGGCTCTGGCCGACGATCGTCGTCGCCACCTGGTTCCAGTCCTTGCCGGCGGCGAGCGCCGCTTGCGCCGCCTTGGCCTTGGCTTCGCTGGGAGCCAGGATCTGCTGGATGTCGCGCTGCTCGGGGATCGCGAAATCGCCCTTGCGCTCCGCGTATTCGGCCCTGAGCTTGTCGTCGGGAACCTTGATCCCCGCGGCGAGGTCGGCGGCGGTCAGGCTCACCAGCGTGAAGCCGCGATATTCCGGGGCCTGAAACAGGTCATGGTGGGCGTCGTAGAACTTGGTCAGATCGGCTTCGCTCGGCTGGCCCACACCCGTGGCAGCCGATACTGGCAATGAGACGATGTCGGCGGTCCGCGTCTCGTTGCGATAGCGGTAGAGCGCATCGACCACGTCGGGCGAGGGCGTGACCCCGGTGGTGATCGCGATCAGCAGGTCGCTGCGCGGTATCTGATCGCGCATCTTGGCCACGAACTGGTCTTCGGAAAGGTGGTTGGCCGCGAGAATCTGGTTGAACCGGTCGCGATCGAAGCGCCCGTCGGGGTCGCGGAACATCGGGTTTCCGGCGATCGCGTCGCGCACCACCGTGTCGGAAACCTCAAGGCCGAGCCGCTGCGCCTCCTGGTCGAGGAGGCTGCGGTCGACGAGCTGGCCGAGCAACGTATCGACGATGCCGAGCTGCTTCATCTGCTGGCGGTCGATCGTCGTGCCGAGCTGGTTGCTGAGCTGTTCCACCGCCGGCTGCAGCACGTCCTGCAGGTCCTGGACGCGAATCGTGTCACCGCCGACGGTGGCGATCGCGGTATCGGGCGATTTGCTCTGGTAATAGGGCGACCGTGTGTAGATCCCCCAGAACCCGAAGGACACGATCAGCAAGGCGAACAGCACCTTGACGATGATCGAGCCCGCTTTGGTGCGGATGGCTTGCAGCATGGCGGCGTACGGACCGACTCCGTCTGCGCCGAACCCTCGGCGCAGGTTGACCGGCCCGAGTGCCGGTGTGATCGTGCGCGGATGATAGAGACGGGCCGGCGGGGCCGCAACCATTCCTCCCGCCGGCAGGCCGGGGAGCGACCATGGCACAGCGCAGACATCTGGTTGCCGGCAACTGGAAGATGAACGGGCTGCGAGCGGAGGCCGAGCGGCTCGCAGGCGATCTCGCGGCACGGGCGCGGACCGCAGCCGGCGGCTGCGACATGCTCGTGTGCCCGCCGGCGACCGTGCTGGCCGCGGTCGGCGCCGTGCTCGGCGGCAGCGGCATCGCTCTCGGCGGGCAGGATTGCCATGCCGCGGAAAAGGGTGCCTTCACCGGCGACGTCAGCGCCGAAATGCTGAAGGACGCCGGCTGCAGCTTCGTCATCCTCGGCCATTCCGAGCGCCGCCACGGCCATGGCGAGACCGACGCGGAGGTCCGCGCCAAGGTCGCCGCGGCATGGCGCGCCGGGCTTGCCGCGATCGTTTGCGTCGGCGAAACCCGCGAGCAGCGCGAGGCCGGCACGGCGCTGGCGGTTGTCTCGGCGCAGCTTGCCGGCTCGGTGCCGGAAGCCGCATCGGCCGCCAACCTCGTCGTCGCCTATGAGCCGGTATGGGCGATCGGCACCGGGCTGACCCCGACCCTCGGCGACATCGCCGAAATCCACGGCGGAATCCGCGCCCGGGTGGCGGCCGGCACGCGGGTGCTGTACGGCGGCTCGGTCAACCCCGGCAACGCCCGGGACATCCTCGCCCTGCCCGATGTCGCCGGCGCGCTGGTCGGCGGCGCCAGCCTCAAGGCCGAGGATTTCTGGGCGATCGCGCAGGCCTGCGGCTGATGCGCCGGGTTGCCGCGCGCGGCGATAGCCAGATCGGGCCGGACGCATTAGATAGAGGTCGAATCTCCGACTTCACCGCGCCGGACCGTCCATGATCATCCTGCTGTTTGTCGTCCATGTGCTGATCGCGATCGCCCTGGTCGGCGTCATTCTGCTGCAGAAGAGCGAAGGCGGCGCCTTCGGCATGGGCGGGGGCGGCGGGATGTCGGGGTTCATGACCGGCCGCTCGACCGCGAACCTGCTGACCCGGACGACGGCGATCCTGGCGGCGGTCTTCATGGTGACGAGCATCCTGCTGGTCAAGCTGAGCTACAGCGGCCACACCCAGCATTCGATCCTGCAGGACATGCCTTCCGGCCCCGCAGTGCCGGCCGCACCGAAAGCGCCGAAGGCGCCGGCCGCTCCCGCGGCGCCGCCCGGGCCCAGCGTGCCGCTCGCCAAGTGAACGCGAGCCGGCGCGAATCGCCGGAACGCCAGCGATTCCGCGCCATTCCGACCGTCGCGCCGGGGTCCGGCGCCGGCCTCGGCGCCTTCGCGATTGTATCGCATGTCTAAACACTGGTTCGTAAAAGGCTGATTCGACAAGATTTTCAAACCTTGCGCGGCGACGCCCCAGTTTCCCGTGGGACACGGCCGGAGGTTGCTATACACTGAAGGTCCATGACGCGGTTCGTATTCATCACCGGCGGCGTGGTTTCCTCACTTGGCAAAGGGTTATGCTCGGCGGCGCTGGGCGCGCTATTGCAGGCGCGCGGCTTCCGGGTGCGGCTGAGGAAGCTCGACCCCTATCTCAATGTCGATCCCGGCACGATGAGCCCCTATCAGCATGGGGAGGTCTACGTGACCGACGACGGGGCCGAGACCGATCTCGACCTCGGCCATTACGAGCGCTATGTCGGGGTCGCCGCGCGCCGCAGCGACAGCGTCACCACCGGGCGGATCTATTCGACCGTGATCGGGCGCGAGCGACGCGGCGAATATCTCGGTGCGACCGTGCAGGTGATCCCGCACGTGACCGACGCGATCAAGGAATTCATCCTCGCCGATCTCGACGGCGAGGATTTCGTCTTGTGCGAGATCGGCGGCACCGTCGGCGACATCGAGAGCCTGCCGTTTCTCGAAGCGATCCGCCAGCTCGGCAACGAATTGGGCCGCGAGCGCGTCTTGTTCGCGCATCTGACATTGGTGCCGTGGATCGCCTCGGCGGGCGAACTCAAAACCAAGCCGACCCAGCATTCGGCCAAGGAATTGCTGGGCCTCGGCATCCAGCCCGACATCCTGTTGTGCCGCTGCGAACGGCCGATCCCGGACGGCGCGCGGCAAAAAATCGCGCTGTTCTGCAACGTGCCGGCGCGCCGGGTGATCCCCGCGCTCGATGTCGACACGATCTATGCGGTGCCCGGCGCCTACCATGCCGAAGGGTTCGATCGCGAGGTCTGCCGCCATTTCGGCCTCGACGCGCGCGAACCCGACCTGGAACGCTGGAACACGATCGTCAACCATATCCGCAAGCCCGAAGGCGAGGTCACGATCGCCATCGTCGGCAAGTACACTCACCTGCCCGACAGCTATAAATCGCTGGCCGAGGCGATGACGCATGGCGGCATCGCCAACAACGTGCGGGTCAATATCGACTGGATCGATTCGGAGGTGTTCGAGGCCGAGCGCGAGGCGGTGCACCAGCTCGAAGGGGTCAACGGGATCCTGGTTCCGGGTGGGTTCGGCGAGCGCGGCTCGGCCGGCAAGATCGAGGCGGCCCGGTTTGCGCGCGAGCGGGCGGTGCCCTATTTCGGCATCTGCTTCGGCATGCAGATGGCGGTCATCGAAGCGGCGCGCCATCTCGCCGGATTGTCGGGCGCCAGCTCGACCGAGTTCGGGCCGTGCGAGCACCCGGTGATCGGGCTGATGACCGAATGGATGCGCGGCAACGAGTTGGAGCAGCGCGAGGCCGACGGCGATCTCGGCGGGACGATGCGGCTCGGCGCCTACGACGCCGTGCTCGACCCGGAAAGCCGGGTCGCCGGCATCTATGGCCATACCCAGATCAGCGAACGGCACCGCCATCGCTACGAGGTCAATATCGGCTACCGCCAGTCGCTCGAAATGGCCGGGCTAAAGTTTTCCGGCATGTCGCCCGATGGGCTGTTGCCCGAAATCGTCGAGATCCCGGATCATCCGTGGTTCATCGGCGTGCAGTTCCACCCGGAGCTGAAATCCAAGCCGTTCGACCCGCACCCGCTGTTCACCTCGTTCGTCAAGGCCGCGCTCGACCAGTCGCGGCTGGTTTAAGCCGGGATGGCATTGCGAGGAGCGCGGCGACGAAGCAATCTCGTGCAACGGAATCTCCTACCGCATGAGATTGCTTCGCTGCGCTCGCAATGACGGACTGAACCAATGAATGCGTCACGTCACGTTTCGGTCGGCAGCATCACCATCGGCAATGATTTGCCGATGGTCTTCATCGTCGGGCCGAACACGCTCGAATCGCGCAGCCACGCGCTGGAGATGAGCGCGGCGCTGAAGGAGATTGCCGGCAGGCTTGCGATTCCGCTGATCTACAAGACCTCGTTTGACAAGGCCAACCGCTCGTCGATTGCCGGGGCGCGCGGCATCGGGCTGAAGGCCGGATTGCCGATCCTTGCCGAGGTGCGGGAGAGTTCGGGGCTGCCGGTTTTGACCGACATCCACACGCCCGAGCAATGTGCGCCCGTCGCCGAAATCGTCGATATCCTGCAAACCCCGGCGTTTTTGTGCCGCCAGACCGACCTTCTCGTCGCAGCCGGCAAGACCGGGAAACCGGTCAACATCAAGAAGGGCCAGTTCGTCGCGCCGCACGACATGTGGAACGCCGCCGGCAAGGTCGCCTCGACCGGCAACGACCAGATCCTGCTGTGCGAGCGCGGCGCCAGCTTCGGCTACAACACGCTCGTCGTCGATATGCGCGCGCTGCCGATCATGGCGCGGACCGGCTATCCGGTGGTGTTCGACGCCACCCATGCGGTGGCCGAGCCGGGCGGGCTTGGCGACCGCTCGGGCGGGCAGCGGGAATTCGGCCCCGTCTTGGCGCGCGCCGCCGCCGCGGTCGGAGTCGCGGCGATGTTCCTCGAAACCCACGAGGACCCCGACCGCGCGCCGTGCGAAGGCCAGACCATGCTGCCGCTGAAATCCCTGCCGGCGCTGCTCGAAACCCTCGCCGAATTCGACCGCATCGCCAAGGCGCGGCCGCTGCCGGCTGTTGAGCCGGGCAATCGCGGTGACTAGATACAAATGTGCGGTTTACCTGGGACCCAGACAAGAACCTGGCGAACATCCGGAGGCACGCGATTGCCTTCGCCGACGCGACCCGGATATTCGATGACCCCACCGTTGAGCGCGAAGACGATCGATTCGACTATGACGAAATTCGGGTATATCGATCGGAGTGGTGAACGGCGTTGAGATCACGGTGATCTATACCGACCGGGACGGTGACGAACGCCACATCATCTCCGCATGGAGAGCAGAACCGCATGAGCGACGATACTACGGGCAAAGCATCGGCAGCTGAACCTGCCACCGATTGGCGTCGCTTGCGCGGCATGAGCGATGATGAGGTGCATGCCGCGGTGCTCGATGATCCCGACGCAAAGCCGACCGACGAGGCGTTTTGGGAAGATGCCCGCGTGGTATCGCCCCGCTCGCGGCGGGGGGAAACCAAGCGTCCGACCACCAAAAGCTTGAAAGAACGTCAGGAAGACATCGAAAACTATATTGCCGCGCGCCAATGGTACCGACAAAAGGTACGGGAGGGGACGGCCACCGACGGCGATCTAGCGAAGCTTGAGCGGTGCCGCGACTTGGCGGTCGAGGCCCGGCGCTCGGGTGTGACCGCACCGGCATTCGAGTAGCGTCGATGACCGATATCGCCGACATCCATGCGCGCGAGATTCTCGACAGCCGCGGCAACCCGACGGTCGAGGTCGAGGTTACGCTCGACAGCGGCACGGTCGGGCGCGCGGCGGTGCCGTCCGGCGCCTCGACCGGCACGCGCGAGGCGGTCGAACTGCGCGACGGCGGCGCGCGCTTCCACGGCCGCGGCGTGCAGAAGGCGGTGGACGCGGTCAACGGCGAGATTTTCGACACGCTGTCGGGGTTCGATGCCGCCGACCAATTGGCGATCGACCGCACGCTGATCGAGCTTGACGGCACCGCGAACAAGGGGCGGCTCGGCGCCAATGCGATCCTCGGGGTCAGCCTCGCCTGCGCCAAGGCCTCGGCGGCGGAGCTGGAATTGCCGCTGTTCCGGTATGTCGGCGGCGTCTTCGCCCGCACCTTGCCGGTGCCGATGATGAACGTCGTCAACGGCGGCGTTCATGCCGACAACCCGATCGACATCCAGGAATTCATGATCGTGCCGGTGGGCGCGCCGAGCGCGACCGAGGCGATCCGCATGGGCTCCGAGGTGTTCCATGCCCTGCGTCGCAAACTGCACGATGCCGGGCACAACACCAATGTCGGCGACGAGGGCGGGTTCGCCCCCAACCTCGCCTCGGCCGATGCCGCGCTCGGCTTCGTGATGCAGGCCATCGAGGCGGCGGGCTATCACCCCGGGGACGATATCGTCCTGGCGCTCGATCCGGCGTCGAGCGAATTCCACCGCAACGGGAAATATCAGCTGACGGGCGAGGGCAAGGTGCTCGATGCCGCGGGCATGGTCGCCTATTACGCGGATCTGGTCGCCCGCTATCCGATCGTCTCGATCGAGGACGGCATGGCAGAAGACGACCCCGACGGCTGGCGCCTGTTGACCCGCGAGTTGGGCGGCAAGATTCAGCTGGTCGGCGACGACGTGTTCGTGACCAACCCGGCCATCTTCAAACGCGGGATCGAGGCCGGGATCGGCAACGCGCTGCTCGTCAAGGTCAACCAGATCGGCACGTTGTCGGAAACGCTGGAGGCGGTCGAATTGGCGTTGCGTGCCGGCTATGGCGCGGTGATGTCGCACCGCTCGGGCGAAACCGAGGACACCACGATCGCCGACCTCGCGGTCGCCACCAATTGCGGGCAGATCAAGACCGGCTCGCTGTCGCGCTCCGACCGACTCGCCAAATACAATCAGTTGATCCGGATCGAAGAGCAACTGGGAACGGCGGCCTATTACCCGGGCAGGTCGGCGCTGAAGCGTTGAGCGCAACGGGCTCGCCTGGCCATCTGCCGGCGCCGAAGCCGCGTTCTTTATATCTGTACATCAGATGCTTGCGGCAGGGTTTCGAATCCTCTGCGCGAACCCGGCTCGGCACGGCCTGTAACCGTGTCGGCGGCCCCCGGCCGATGCGCGTTGACGCCGGCCCCGCCGCGTGATTCTCTCTCGCTATGGTCGTGTTGCGCGAAATGCGCCGCCGGGCGCGGTTCCTCGTCGGCCCCGTGCTGGGATTGGCGGCGACCGCGTATTTCGCGTACAACCTGGTCGAGGGGGACCGCGGATTGCGGGCGTGGGTGCGGCTCAATCACCAGGTGCGCGTGGCCGAGGGCAACCTCGCGGCGGTGGATGCAGAGCGCCAGGCGCTCGACCGCCGGGTCGGCGACATGCAGCCCAACCACGTCGATCCCGACCTGCTCGACGAAGAGGTCCGGCGCACGCTCGACCTGGTTTCCCCGAACGAAATCGTCATTCCCCAACAGCCGGCCAACCCGCATTAGCCAAGGCTGGCGCGGCGGCGCGGCGGGCCATCGTGTCGCGCCAAACGTTCCTGTTGCGTTTCCGTTGAATCGGCGCCCGTGCAGTTGCAAACCGCGGCGTTTGACACCATCCTGCTAGGCCAGCCCGGAGGGAACGCATGGTAGCGAAGCGCAAGGCTAAACCGGTCAAGCCCGCGGAGCCTGACGTTACGCCTGAGACGCTCAAGCAATTCTTTCACGACATGCTGCTGATCCGGCGCTTCGAGGAGCGCGCCGGCCAATTATACGGGATGGGGCTGATCGGCGGGTTCTGCCACCTCTATATCGGGCAGGAGGCGGTCGTCGTCGGCATGCAGGCGGCGCTGACGGAGGGCGACACGATCGTGACCTCCTATCGCGACCACGGCCACATGCTGGCCTGCGGCATGGACCCCAAGGGGGTGATGGCCGAGCTGGCGGGGCGCCGCGACGGCTATTCCCACGGCAAGGGCGGCTCGATGCACATGTTCAGCCGCGAGAAAAATTTCTTCGGCGGGCACGGCATCGTCGGCGCCCAGGTGCCGATCGGCACCGGCCTCGGCTTTGCCCATCATTACCGCGACGACGGGTTCATCTCGGTCACCTATCTCGGCGACGGCGCAATCAACCAGGGCCAGGTCTATGAAAGCTTCAACATGGCGTCGCTGTGGAAGCTGCCGGTCGTCTATGTGATCGAGAACAACCGCTACGGGATGGGCACTTCGGTAGACCGGGCCTCGGCACGCACCGATCTCTACCACCGCGGCACCGCTTACGGCATTCCCGGCGAGCAGGTCGACGGCATGGACGTGGTCGCGGTCCATCACGCCGGCATCGCGGCGGCCGAGCATGTCCGTTCGGGCGAAGGGCCGATCATTCTCGAAATGCTGACCTACCGCTATCGCGGCCACTCGATGTCGGATCCGGCGAAATACCGGACCCGCGACGAGGTCAACCGGGTGCGCAGCGAGCACGACCCGATCGACCATCTGCGCCAGCGGCTGATCGACGGCGGCGTGGCGACGGAGGCGGCCCTGCGCGAGGTTGAGAAAAAGGTGCGCGATATCGTCGCCGAGGCGGCGCAGTTTGCCCAGGACTGCCCCGAACCCGATGCCGACGAGCTGTGGACGGATGTATTGGCCGAGGCGTGATCCGGCGATGGGCAAGGCTGAAAGCGGCGCCGGGGCGAGAGCGATGCCGGGGGCGAGATGAGCAGCGAAGTGCTGATGCCGGCGCTGTCGCCGACGATGACCGAGGGCAAGATCGCCCGCTGGGTCAAGAGCGAGGGCGATTCGGTCAGGGCCGGGGACGTGCTGGCCGAGATCGAGACCGACAAGGCGACGATGGAAGTGGAAGCGGTGGACGAAGGCATCCTGGCGCGGATCGTGATCCCCGAAGGCACCGACCATGTCGCGGTCAACACGCCGATCGCGGTGATCGCCGCCAATGGCGAAGAGGTTCCGGAGCCGGCGGCGAGGCCTGCGGCGAAGCCGCCGCCGCCCGAACCGCGCCGTGAGCCGCCGCGGGACACAGGCAGGGCCGGCAACGGCGCGGCACCCCCGGCCTCGGTCGCGCTGCCGATCTCGGAACCCGAATATGCCGGCAAAACCGTCACCCAAACCGTGCGCGAGGCGTTGCGCGACGCGATCGCCGAAGAGATGCGGCGCGACGCCGACGTCCTGCTGATCGGCGAGGAGGTTGCCGAATACCAGGGGGCCTACAAGGTCAGCCAGGGCCTGTTGCAGGAGTTCGGCGCGCGACGTGTCATCGACACCCCGATCACCGAGCACGGGTTCGCCGGGCTCGGCATCGGCGCCGCGATGGCCGGGCTCAAGCCGATCGTCGAGTTCATGACCTTCAACTTCGCCATGCAGGCGATGGACCAGCTCATCAACTCGGCGGCCAAGACCCGCTACATGTCGGGCGGGCAGATGTCGTGCCCGATCGTCTTTCGCGGGCCCAACGGCATCGCCGCGCGGGTCGCCGCCCAGCATTCGCAATGCTATGCGAGCTGGTATGCGCATGTCCCGGGGTTGAAGGTGGTCGCCCCCTATACCGGCGCCGACCACAAGGGCCTCCTCAAATCGGCGATCCGTGACCCCAACCCGGTCGTGTTCCTCGAACACGAACTGGTTTACGGCGAGAGCTTTGCGGTGCCGGATGATCCGGAGTTCCTGGTGCCGATCGGCAAGGCGCGCATCGCCCGCGCCGGCGACCAGGTGACGATCACCGCCTTTTCGCGCATGGTCAAACTCGCGCTCGAAGCGGCCGACGAACTGGCAAAGGCGGGCATTTCGGCCGAGATCGTCGACCTGCGCTCGCTGCGGCCCTTCGACATCGCCACGGTCGTCGCCTCGGTCAAGAAGACCAACCGCATCGTCTCGGTCGAAGAGGGCTGGCCGTTTGCCGGCATCGGCGCCGAGATTGCCGCGATCGTCATGGAACAATGCTTCGATTGGCTCGACGCGCCGCTGCGGCGGGTCAGCGGCAAGGACGTGCCGCTGCCCTATGCCGCCAATCTCGAACGCCTCGCGACGCCGCAGGTCGACGACATCGTCGCCGCGGCGCGCGAAGTGGCCTATCGCTGAATCCTCAATGTCATTGCGAGCGCAGCGAAGCAATCTCGTGCACAGGATCCGCCCCGTCGAGATTGCCGCGTCGGCTTCGCTTCCGCGCAATGACCCGCCATTCGATGTGACCTGACCCATGCCGACTGAAATCCTGATGCCCGCCCTGTCGCCGACGATGACCGAAGGCAACCTCGCCCGGTGGCTGAAGAAGGAAGGCGACGAGGTGCATTCGGGCGACGTGCTTGCCGAGATCGAAACCGACAAGGCGACGATGGAGGTCGAGGCGGTCGACGAGGGGCGCATCGGCAAGATCCTGGTGCCCGAGGGCGCCCAGGGGATCAAGGTCAACCAGGCGATCGCCCTGTTGCTCGGCGAGGGCGAGGATGCGTCGAGCCTCAGCGGGTTCCAGCCATCGGCGGCACCGGCGGCAGAAACTCCGAAAACGGCACCGGCGGAAACCGGACCGCCCGAACCTGCCCCTCGCCCCCCCGCTGACGCGGGTCCCTCGCTCTCCCCGCGGCCGCGGGCAGAGGCGTCTTCTCCGGCGCCGGCGGCGCAGCATAACGGCGCCCGCATCTTTGCCAGCCCGCTCGCCCGCCGCATGGCGGCGCAGGCCGGGCTCGATCTGGCGGCATTGCGCGGCTCGGGGCCGCAGGGCCGCATCGTCAAGGCCGATATCGACGCCGCGCTCAGCGGCGGGGCGCGGCCGCCGGCGCAGCCTGCCGCTCCTTCCCCCGCGGTCGCGCGCGCCCCGGCGGTGCCGTTCGTGCCCGTCGCCGGCGATGCGCCCTTTACCGAGAAGCCGCACAGCGCGATGCGCCGCGTGATCGCGCGGCGGCTGACCGAATCGAAGCAGACCGTCCCGCATTTCTACCTGACCGTCGATTGCCGCATCGACGAGTTATTGCGCGCGCGCAAGGCTTTGAACGCGATGTCCGAGAGCAACCGCATCTCGGTCAACGATTTCGTGATCCGCGCCGCGGCCTTGGCCTTGCGCCAGGTGCCGGCGGCCAACGCGTCGTGGAGCGAGGATGCGATCATCCTGTGGCAACGGGCCGATATCGCCGTCGCGGTCGCGCTCGATGACGGGCTGATCACGCCGATCATCCGCGGCGCCGACCTTAAAGGGCTGGCGCAGATCGCGGCCGAGACGCGCGACCTCGCCGCCCGCGCCCGCGCCGGAAAATTGAAGCTCGAAGAATATCAGGGCGGCACGTTCTCGATCTCCAACCTCGGCATGTTCGGGGTCAGGGAATTCGCCGCGGTGATCAACCCGCCGCATGGCTGCATCCTCGCAGTCGGCGCCGGCGAGGAACGGCCGGTCGTCAAGGACGGCCAGCTCGCGGTCGCGACGGTGATGAGCTGCACGCTGTCCTGCGACCATCGTGCCGTCGATGGTGCGGTCGGCGCGCGCTTCCTCTCAGCCTTCAAGCGGCTGGTCGAGGAGCCGGTGGCAATGCTGCTTTAGGCCCGGTTGGTGTTTCACCGTTTCCCCACTCATCACCTTGGCCGGGCTTGTCCCGGCCATCCACGTCTTGTTGCGGATGGCGCAAAGACGTGGACCCGCGGGTCAAGCCCGCGGGAGGCGAAGCTGGAATTATTCTAGTGCCCGAAACCTCGTTCGATCTCGTTGTGCTCGGCGGCGGGCCGGGCGGTTATGTCGCGGCGATCCGCGCCGCGCAGCTCGGCATGAAGACCGCGGTCGTCGAGCGCGAGCATCTGGGCGGCATCTGCCTCAACTGGGGCTGCATCCCGACGAAGGCCTTGCTGCGCGCGTCGGAGATTTACCACCTGCTGCACCGGCTCGACGAATACGGGTTTTCGGCGAAGGACATCAAATTCGATGCCGGCAAGGTGGTCGCGCGCTCGCGCGCCGTCGCCAAGCAATTGTCGAACGGTGTCGGGTTTCTGCTGCGCAAGAACAAGGTCGCCGTGTTCGACGGACAGGGGAGGCTCGCCGGCCAGGGCAAGCTCGCCGTCGCAAAGGACGGCAAGCCGGTCGCCGAGCTTTCCGCCAAGCACATCATCCTGGCGACCGGGGCGCGGGCGCGCTCATTGCCGGGGATCGAGCCCGACGGCAAGCTCGTCTGGACCTACAAGGAGGCGATGGTGCCGGCGGCGATCCCGAAGTCGCTGCTGGTCATCGGCTCGGGCGCGATCGGCATCGAATTCGCCAGCTTTTACCGCGACATGGGCGCCGAGGTGACCGTGGTCGAGGTGCTCGACCGCATCTTGCCGGTCGAGGACGAGGAGATTTCCGCCTTTGCCCGCAAGGCGTTCGAAAAGCAGGGGATCGCGATCCACACCGGGGCTACCGTGAAAGCGTTGAAGCGCGGCCGGGACCGGGTGACGGCGCAGATCGACGCCGGCGGCAAGGTGTCGGAGGTTACGGTCGAGCGGGTGATCTCGGCGGTCGGCATCACCGGCAATACCGAGGATATCGGCCTCGACGGCACCAGGATCAAAGTCGACCGCGGCCACGTCGTCGTCGATGAATGGCTGCGCACCGGCGAGGTGGGCGTTTACGCGATCGGCGATCTGGTCGGGCCGCCCTGGCTCGCCCACAAGGCGATGCACGAGGGGGTGATCTGCGTCGAAAAGATCGCCGGGCTCAACGAGGTGCATCCGCTCAACCTGCGCAACATCCCCGGCTGCACCTATTGCCGCCCGCAAATCGCCAGCGTCGGCCTGACCGAAAAGGCGGCGCGCGAGGGCGGGCGCGAGGTCCGGATCGGGCATTTCCCGTTTATCGGCAATGGCAAGGCGATCGCGCTCGGCGAGCCCGAGGGCATGGTCAAGACCGTGTTCGACGCCAAGACCGGCGAGTTGCTTGGTGCGCATATGGTGGGCGCCGAGGTCACCGAATTGATCCAGGGCTACACGATTGCCAAGACGCTCGAAACCACCGAGAGCGAATTGATGGCGACCGTGTTCCCGCACCCGACGCTGAGCGAGATGATGCACGAGAGCGTGCTTGATGCCTATGGCCGCGCGCTCCATTTCTAGGGTTCACGTCATTGCGAGCGCAGCGAAGCAATCTCGATGAAACTGTGTAACCGGACCGAGATTGCCGCGTCGCCCGAAGGCTCCTCGCAATGACCGCCGTGCCGTTGCGCCACCCGGAAAAGGCTGCGCTGCCCGACCAGGAAAGCCCGCGCAAACCGCCCTGGATCCGCGTCAAGGCGCCGGGCTCGCCGGAATATCATGCGACCCGCCGGCTGATGCGCGAGCTCGACCTGCATACCGTGTGCGAAGAGGCGGCGTGCCCCAATATCGGCGAGTGCTGGAAGGAAAAGCACGCGACCGTGATGATCCTCGGCAGCGTGTGCACCCGCGCCTGCACCTTCTGCAACGTCGCGACCGGGCGGCCCGACCTTGTCGATCCACACGAGCCGGAGCGGGTCGGCGAGGCGGTGGGGCGGCTCGGGCTTAACCACATCGTCGTCACCTCGGTCGATCGCGACGATCTCGACGACGGCGGCGCCGGCCATTTCGCCCGCACGATCGCGGCGATCCGCGCCGCCGCGCCGGCGACGACGATCGAGGTATTGGTGCCCGACTTCCTGCGCAAGGACGGCGCGATCGAGACCGTCGTCGCGGCGCGGCCCGATGTCATTAACCACAACCTCGAAACCGTGCCGCGGCTTTATGCCGAGGTGCGGCCGGGTGCGCGCTATTTCGCCTCGCTGCGGCTGTTGGACCGGGTCAAGCGCATCGACCCGGCGATGTTCACCAAATCCGGGCTGATGGTCGGGCTCGGCGAGGGGCGGGAAGAGGTGGCCCAGGTCATGGACGATCTGCGCGCCGCCGAGGTCGATTTCCTGACCATCGGCCAATACCTCCAGCCGACGCCGAAGCACCACCGGGTCGATCGCTTTGTGCCGCCCGAGGAATTCGGCAGCTATCGCCGGCTCGCCCTCGGCAAGGGCTTTCTGATGGTCGCGGCATCGCCGCTGACGCGGTCGTCCTATCACGCCGGCGACGATTTCGCCCGGCTCAAGGCGGCGCGCAGCGCGCAGCTTGCGGGCGACTAGGCTGGGCCCACCTATGTCGCTTCCACCCCTTCAGCCGTCATCCCCGGGCTTGACCCAGGGATTTGCTGGGATGGCCGGGTCGAGCCCGGCCGTGACGGGCCGGCGGGCTGGGGTGCTCGGGTAGGGCGGCCGCGAGCCCCGATGCCGACCCATGCCGAGCGGCGCCTGCTGCCGTATACCCCCGAGCAGATGTTTGCACTGGTCGCCGATGTCGAGCGCTACCCGGAATTCCTGCCGTGGTGCATCGGCGCGCGCATTCGCGAACGCCGGCCGGACCTGATCGTCGCCGACCTGATCATCGGCTTCCGCGTGTTTCGCGAGCGCTTTACCTCGCGGGTCGCGCTCGCCCCGCCGGACCGGATCGACGTAACCTATGCCGAGGGCCCGTTCCGCTACCTCAACAACCATTGGGGGTTCGAGGCGGTGGCGGGCGGCTGCCGCATCGACTTCTTCGTCGATTTCGAGTTCAAGTCGCGCCTTCTGCAGAAGGCGATCGAGCTGCTGTTCGGCGAGGCGGTCCGGCGCATGGTCGCCGCGTTCGAGGGCCGCGCCCGCGATCTTTACGGCAAGCCGGCGCCCGGTTCGGCAGGGGCGCCGGCGTAGGCGCCCTGCGGCCTATGCGGCCCCGGCCTTCAGCAGTTCGAGCGCCCGCACCAGCGCGGCGCGGCGGATGCCGGTGCGGTCGCCGCGAAACATCTGGCGCTCGCTCTTCCCGCCCTGGCCGCGCCGGGCGGTCCCGAGATAGACGAGCCCGACCGGCTTCTCGTCGCTGCCGCCGCCTGGGCCGGCGACTCCGGTGATCGACACCGCGACATCGACCCCGGCGCGGCGCGCGGCCCCGGCCGCCATCGCCGCGGCGGTCTCGGCGCTGACCGCGCCGTGGGCGAGGAGCGTCGTCTCAGGCACGCCGAGCAGTTCGATCTTGGCGGCGTTGGAATAGGTCACATAGCCGCGCTCGACCACATCCGAGGAGCCGGCGATCGCGGTCAGCGCGGCGGCGACGAGGCCGCCGGTGCAGCTCTCGGCAGTGGCGAGCTTCCAGCCGCGGCGGCGATAGGCCTCGAGCACCGCTTCCGCCAGTTCGAGAATCTCAGGGTCGAACACCGAGCGCTCCTCCGGCGAGCAACAGCACGATCATAGCGTAGACGGCGGCCAGCACGTCGTCGAGCATGATGCCGAGTCCGCCCGGCACGCTGCGCTCGAGCCGCCTGATCGGAAACGGCTTCCAGATATCGAACAGGCGAAACAGCACAAACGCCGCAGCGTAGCCGCGCCAATCGGCCGGCGCCGCCAGCAATGCCAGAAACTGCGCCGCGACCTCGTCGATGACGATCGCGCCGGGATCGTCTCGCCCGCTCGCCGCGGCGGCGACCGAGGCCGCCCAGCAGCCGAGCGCAAACACCAAGACGGCCGCCGCCGCCAGGCCGGGATCGCCCCACAACAGCCGGATCGCCCAGGCGCAGGGCAGGGCGGCGAGCGAACCCCAGGTGCCCGGTGTCCACGGCAATAACCCGGCGCCGAACCAGGTCGCGAGCAGTAAAGCCGGGTGGCCGAACGGCAGGTTGAGGCGGGACGTTGTGCCCTGCGCCTCGGCTGAGGGGGGTTGCTTCGTCGCTTCGCTCCTCGCGGTGGCGCGCTCTTTTGTCATTGCCAGCGCAGCGCGGCGGTTCTGCGCCGGCTCAGAGCGGCAGCCGGATCGTGGCGACCGCCTGCGCGGCGATGCCTTCGCCGCGGCCGGTAAAGCCGAGCTTTTCGGTCGTCGTCGCCTTGACGCTGACCCGGTCGGTGGCGATGCCGAGGATCGCGGCGACGCGCTCGGTCATCGCCGCCCGGTGCGGGGCGATCCTGGGCCGCTCGCAGACGATCGTCACGTCGACTGCGGCGACGACGCCGCCCTTGGCGGCGACAAGACTGGCGGCATGCGCGAGGAAACGGTCGGAACCGGCGCCCTTCCACCGCGCGTCGCCGGGCGGAAAATGCTGGCCGATATCGCCGGCGCCGATCGCGCCGAGCACTGCATCGGTGATCGCGTGGAGCCCGACATCGGCGTCGGAATGGCCAACGAGCGCTGCCGTGTGCGGGATCGCGACGCCGCAGATCACGACCCCGCCGCCGGGGCCGAACGGGTGCACGTCGAAGCCCTGGCCGACCCGGATATCGCCGAGCCGCGCCGCGAGCAGCCGCTCGGCGGCGGCGAGGTCCTGCACGGTCGTCACCTTGATGTTCTCCTCGTTGCCGGCGACGACCAGCGGCGCAATCCCCGCCGCCTCGGCGACCGCTGCGTCGTCGGTCAAGGTGCGGCCCTGGGCGGCCCGGTGTGCGGCGAGGATCGCCTCAAAGCGAAACCCCTGCGGCGTCTGCGCCCGCCACAGTTGTGCGCGATCGACCGTCGCGCGGATATGGCCGCCTTCGACCCGCTTAATCGTGTCCCCGAGCGGCAGGGCCGGGATCGCCGCCGGGGCCTCGTCCAGCGCGTCGATGACCCGATCGATCAGGTCGTGACCGGGAAACGGCCGCGCGCCGTCGTGGATCAGCACCCGGTCGGGAGCGCGCGGGATCAGCGCCTCAAGCCCAAGCCGTACCGAATCCTGCCGCTCGGCGCCGCCTGCGATCGGCGGCAAGAGGCCGAGCCCGGACACCGCCTCGTCGTAGCGGGCGCGATCCTCGGGCCGGATCACGGCCTGCACGCCGGCAATCCGCGGGTGCCGGGCGAACGTCGCGGCCGCGTGATGCAACACCGCCGTTCCGCCGAGCCCGAGATACTGCTTGGGCAATTCGCCGCCGAACCGGATGCCGCGTCCGGCCGCAACCACAACTGCGTAAACCCCTGCCATCGCCGCATCTTACCCGGCTCTCGCACCACCCCCCAACGGCAAAAGCGCGAGCGAGCCCGACTCGGTTTCAGTTGTGACGTTCACAGAATCAAAAAGACGTCAAGGATTAATGGTAGTACAATTTGTCGCACCATGGTTCGGGAGGGCGGCGATGTATATCCGAAACCCTGTCGAATGGAGCCTCGACCAGCTTCGGCTGGTCGGCTCGGCTATTGGCTCCTTGGGCGCCGGGCGCGCAGCGGGGGCTTGGGACTTTCCCCCGGAGGTGCGCCGCATCGGCGCCGCCGATGTGTGGGAGGCGCTGGCCAAAGGCTTCGACGATTTCGCCGCGTTCCGCACCGATGTTGCCTTTCTCTGCGTGATCTATCCGGTCGTCGGGCTGTTGCTGGCGCGGCTGGCGTTCGGCTACGACATGCTGCCATTGTTGTTCCCGCTGGCATCGGGCTTTGCGCTGATCGGCCCGTTTGCGGCGGTTTTGCTCTACGAGATGAGCCGGCGGCGGGAACGAGGCCTCAGCGTGACCTGGGGCGACGGGTTCGCCCTCGTGCATTCGCCTGCCTGCGGCGCGATCCTGGCGCTGGGCCTGATCCTGGTGGTGCTGTTCCTGGTGTGGCTGGGCGCGGCGGCGGCGATCTATGTATTGACGCTCGGCCCGGCGCCGCCGGTGTCGGTCATGGGGTTCGTGCGCGACGTCTTGACGACGGATCGCGGCTGGGCGCTGATCGTGATCGGCGTCGGCGTCGGCTTTGTCTTTGCGGTGCTGGCCCTGTCGATCAGCGTCGTGTCGTTTCCGCTGCTGATCGACCGCGACGTGAGGCTTGCGACGGCAGTGCGGACCTCGGTCAGGGCGGTGAGGACGAACCCGCAGACGATGGCGCTGTGGGGCTTTGTCGTCGCAGCGGGGCTGGTGCTCGGCTCGATCCCGGTGTTCCTGGGCCTGATCGTGGTGATGCCGGTGCTGGGCCACGCCACTTGGCATCTCTACCGCAGGGTCCTGGTCACCGACTGAGCCGCGGATTGCCGGCACGCCTCCGCCGGATAGAGGCTTCAGCTTGAACTGTTCGGTCACTCCGGGATGCCCACGGCAACAGCCGGGCTCACGGCTTCACCGCGCCGGAACGACACCCCGATCGGCGGTCTGAGCCCGCGGCTATTGCATTGCAAAATCTGCTCACTTAAAATCATTGCCTAATTGGTGAGCATTCAGTGAATCTGATTAATCCGTGGGCATTTCAGTCTCGAACTTGCGGCTCGAAGACGCCGTGATCCTGGCGCCGATGTCCGGCGTCACCGATCTGCCGTTTCGCCGCCTCGTCAAGCGCGAAGGCGCGGCGCTGGTGGTGTCTGAGATGATCGCCAGCCAGGCGGCGATTCGGGAGACGCGGCAATCGCTGACGATGGCGAAGACCTGCGCCGAGGAACAGCCGATGGCGGTGCAGCTTGCCGGCTGCGAGCCGGCGGTGATGGCCGATGCGGCGAAGCTCAACGCCGATCGCGGCGCCAGCCTAATCGACATCAATTTCGGCTGCCCGGTCAAGAAGGTGGTCAACGGCCATGCCGGTTCGGCGCTGATGCGCGACGAGGTTCATGCCGCACGCATCCTCGAGGCGACGGTCAAGGCGGTCGACCTGCCCGTCACCTTGAAGATGCGCACCGGCTGGGACGACCGGAACCGCAACGCGCCGGCCTTGGCGCGGATCGCCGAATCCTGCGGCATCCGCATGATCAGCGTGCATGGCCGCACCCGCTGCCAGTTCTATGGCGGCAGCGCCGATTGGGGCTTCGTGCGCCGGGTCAAGGAGGCGGTGGCGATCCCGGTCATCGTCAACGGCGACATCAACACGCTCGAAGACGCCGAGCGCGCGCTGCAGGAATCGGGCGCCGACGGGGTCATGATCGGCCGCGGCGCCTATGGCCGGCCATGGTTTCCGCGCCAGGTCATCGCCTGGCTGCGGTCGCGCCGGCGCCTGCCCGACCCGCCGCTGGCGGCGCAATACGAAACCGTGTGCGAGCACTATGACGACATGCTGGCGCATTACGGCAGCGCCGTCGGGGTCAAGATCGCGCGCAAGCATCTCGGCTGGTATTCGAAGGGGCTGCCCGGCTCGGCCGAGTTTCGCGCCGCGGTCAACCAGACCGAGGAGGTCGGCCTGGTAAAGGAGCTGCTGCGGGCATTCTACGAGCCGCTCTTGGCGCGCGAGGCGGCGTGATGCTGCGCCCGCGGCGCTCGGGTTTGGCGCCCGATGCCGCGGCGCTGCTGGCGGCCTTGCCGAACCCGGTCGTCGCCATCGACCGCGCGCGCCGGATGCGCTTCGTCAACCCGGCAGCCGAGCAGTTTCTCGGCGCCGGCGCCGCCGCGCTTCAGGGCAGTGCGCTCGACGACTTCGTGCATCCGCACAGCCCGGTGTTCGGCCTGGTCGATGCGGTATGGAAGAGCGGCGGGTCGATCGCCGAATACGACGTATTGGTCGAAGGGCCGCGCTTTCCGCCGCGCACGGTAACGGTCGAGGGTGCCCCGGCCGGGGACATTCCCGACCTGTTGGTGCTGAGTTTTCACGAGCGCTCGATGGCCGACAAGGTCGACCGCCAGCTGACCCACCGCAACGCCGCGCGCTCGGTCACGGCGATGGCGGCGATGCTGGCGCACGAGGTCAAGAACCCGCTGTCCGGAATTCGCGGCGCGGCGCAGCTGCTGGAACAGGACGCCGATGCGGCGGGCCGGGAGCTGACCCGGCTGATCTGCGACGAGACCGACCGCATCGTCGCGCTCCTCGACCGCATGGAGGCGTTTTCCGACCATCGTCCGGTCGCGCGCGAAGCAGTCAACATCCACGAGGTGCTGGAGCGGGTCCGCCGGCTTGCCCTGTCCGGCTTTGCCCGCCACGTCCGCATCGCCGAGGAATACGACCCGTCATTGCCGCCGGTCCACGGCAACCGCGACCTGCTGGTCCAGGTGTTCCTGAACCTGGTCAAGAACGCGGCAGAGGCGGTGCCCGCGACCGGCGGCGAGATCGTGCTGACGACCGCCTACCGGCATGGCCTCAGGGTGGCCGTGCAGGGGGGCGAAAGCCGCCTGCATCTGCCGCTGATGGTCTCGGTCGCGGACAACGGCGCCGGCATCCCCGACGATCTCGCCCCGCATCTGTTCGATCCGTTCGTCACCACCAAGCGCAACGGGAGTGGCCTTGGTCTTGCACTGGTGGCCAAGGTGATCGGCGACCACGGCGGGGTTATCGAGTTTGACAGCCAGCCCCGGAAAACCGTGTTCCGGGTGTTCCTGCCGGTGGTCCCGCAAGACGGGTATCGCTGATGAGCGCAACCATTCTCGTAGCCGATGACGACCGCGCGATCCGCATGGTGCTGAGCCAGGCGCTGGCGCGGCTGGGGCACGATGTCCGGCTGACCGGCAACGCGGCAACCTTGTGGCGCTGGGTCGCCGATGGCGAGGGCGACCTCGTCATCACCGACGTGATCATGCCCGATGAAAACGGGCTCGACCTTATTCCGCGGATCAAGAAGCTGCGGCCGGACCTGCGCATCATCGTGATGAGCGCGCAGAACACGCTCTTGACCGCGGTCAAGGCGGCGGAGCGCGGCGCCTTCGAATACCTGCCCAAGCCGTTCGATTTGCGCGAGCTGGTCAATGTCGTCGAACGGGCGCTGAGCAATCCTGCCGGCAATGCCCCACCGGGCGCGGACGAGCCGGAGGAACAGCTGCCGCTCATCGGCCGCTCGCCGGCGATGCAGGAGGTCTATCGCGCGATCGCCCGGCTGATGGGGACCGACCTGACGGTCATGATCACCGGCGAAAGCGGCACCGGCAAGGAGCTGGTCGCGCGCGCCCTGCACGATTACGGCAAGCGCCGGGCCGGCCCGTTTGTCGCGATCAACATGGCGGCGATTCCCCGCGAATTGATCGAGAGCGAGTTGTTCGGCCACGAGCGCGGCGCCTTCACCGGCGCGACCGCGCGCGGCATCGGGCGCTTCGAGCAGGCGAAAGGCGGAACGCTGTTCCTCGACGAGATCGGCGACATGCCGTTCGAGGCGCAGACCCGGCTGCTGCGCGTATTGCAGGAGGGCGAATACACCGCGGTCGGCGGCCGCACCCCGATCCGCGCCGATATCCGCATCATCGCCGCCACCCACCGCGACCTGTCGCAATTGATCCGGCAAGGCGCGTTCCGCGAAGACTTGTTCTATCGCCTCAACGTCGCGCCGATCCGCCTGCCGCCGTTGCGCGAGCGCAGCTCGGACATCCCGGCGCTGGTGCGCCATTTCTCGACGCTGGCGGCGAAAGAGGGCCTGTCGGCGAAGACGTTCGACGAGGCGGCGATGGAGCGGCTGCGGCGCTATCGCTGGCCCGGCAATGTACGCGAACTGGAAAACCTGCTCCGTCGCATCGCGGCGCTCTATCCGCAGGAAACCATCGGCGTCGACATCGTCGAGGCCGAGTTGGCCGAGACCGCGGCGGCGCCGGCCGCGGAAGCCGCCGATGGCGAAGGGCTGGCTGCTGCGGTCGAACGCCACATCCACGATTACTTCGTCGCCCATAAGGGGACACTGCCGGCATCGGGCCTTTATGACCGGGTCTTGCGCGAGATCGAGCGGCCGCTGATCGTGGCCACCCTCGGCGCGACCCGCGGCAACCAGATCAAGGCGGCGCATCTGCTCGGGCTCAACCGGAATACGCTGCGCAAGAAAATACGCGAGTTGGACATCCCGGTGGTGCGCGGCCTAAAATAGGCGCCGCTGAGGGCCGCCCGGCGCCAGGCGGCTTCCGGGATATCGGGATCGAACGGCTGTTGCCAAACGCATTTCAATGCGGCTGATACAAGGTCTGTTGGGGATCGCCGAATGAGCCTGCCGCGACAGGTTCGAAACTGGGCCGGCCGAATCGGCTTGTGGCGCAAGATCACGATCACGCTGGCGGTCGCTGCGCCGGCATCCGGCATCGCCACCTATCTGGCGCTGACCAAGTCGCCGCCCTTCGGCGCGCACCCCGACGCGGTGCTGCCGCTGCTGTATCTCGACCTGAGCCTGTTGCTGCTGTTGGCGGCGCTGGTGCTGAAGCGCCTCGTCGAGGTGTGGGCGGAACGGCGCCGCGGGCTTGCCGGATCGCGGCTGCAGATCAGGCTCGTCGCCCTGTTCAGCCTGATCGCGGTACTGCCGACGATCATCGTCGCGGTGTTTTCGTACCTGTTCTTCAGCTTCGGGATCGAATCCTGGTTCAGCGACAAGGTGCGCACGGCGATCACCGAATCGGTCGCGGTCGCCGACGCCTACGTCAAGGAGCACCAGCAGGCGATCCGCGCCGACGCCCTGGCGATGGCCAACAACCTCAACCACAACGCCTCGGTGCTGTCGCTGAACCCGCAATACATCGCCCCGGTTTTGACCATGCAGGCGGCGATGCGCGGGCTGACCGAGGCCGCGATCGTCGACAGCCGCGGGCACATGCTGGTGCGCACCGGGCTCGCCTTCGCGCTCGGCTTCGAGGATGTCAGCAAGGACGCGATCCGCCGCGCCTCGGAGGGCGAGGTCGTCATCATGACCGACGACCAGGACCAGCGGGTGCGCGCACTGGTCCGGCTCGACCAGTTCAGCGACCTCTACCTCTATGTCGGCCGGTTCATCGAGGCCAAGGTGCTGAAGCACCGCCAGGAGACCCGGCTTGCCGCCGCGCAATACGAACAGCTTGAAGGGCAGCGATCAGGCTTTCAGATCACCTTTGCCGTGATCTTCATTCTGGTGGCGATGCTGTTCCTGGCTGCGGCGGTGTCGATCGGGATTCATTTTGCCGCGCAGCTTGCCAACCCGATCAGCCGCCTCGTCACGGCGACCGAGCAGGTCAGCGCCGGCGACCTTGCCGCCCGTGTGCCCGAAGGACCGAAAGACGACGAGCTTGCTTCGCTGAGCCGCGCGTTCAACCGCATGACCAACCAGCTGCAAACCCAGCAGCGCGAGTTGATCGAGGCCAACCGCCAGCTCGACGAGCGACGACGATTTACCGAAACGGTTCTGACCGGCGTGTCGGCCGGCGTGATCGGGCTTGACCGCAACGGCCGCATCAACCTGCCCAACCGGTCGGCCTCTGCCTTGCTCGGCGTCGATCTCGACCAGTCGATCGGCGAAGACCTCGCCGAGGTGGCGCCGGAGATGGCGGCACTGCTCGACGAGGCGGCGCGCCGGCCGGAGCGGCTGGCCCAGGCGCAGGTCCAGATCGCCGGCAACAACAGCACCCGCACCCTGCTCGTGCGCATCGCCGCCGAGCAGCACAACCGGGAGGTCAGCGGCTTTGTCGTCACCTTCGACGACATCACCGAGTTGCTGTCGGCGCAGCGCAAGGCCGCGTGGGCCGACATCGCCCGCCGCATCGCCCACGAGATCAAGAACCCGCTGACGCCGATCCAGCTTGCCGCCGAGCGGTTGCGGCGGAAATACCTGAAGGAGATTCGCCGCGACCGCGAAGTCTTCGAGAGCTGTACCGATACGATCGTTCGTCATGTCGAGGATATCGGCCGGATGGTCGACGAGTTCTCGTCGTTCGCGCGCATGCCGGCGCCGGTGTTGAAGCCCGAGGATTTGGTCGCGATCGTCGAAGGCGCGGTCGTGCTGCAGCGCACCGCCCACCCCGAGATCGCCTTCGAGACCCGTTTCCCGGCACATCCAGTGCCGTTGCATTGCGATGCCCGCCTCGTCGGCCAGGCGGTCGTCAACATCGTCAAGAACGCGATCGAATCGATCGAGGCTCGCACCGCCGAGGAGGGCACAGCCGCGTCCGGCCGCCCGGGTTCGAAAATCCTGGGCCGGATCGTCGTGGCGGTCGACGATGCCGGCGGCCAGCTCGTGGTGTCGGTCGAGGACGACGGCAAGGGGCTGCCGCAGCAGGGGCGCGAACGGCTGACCGAGCCTTATGTGACGACCCGCGCCAAGGGCACGGGGTTGGGCCTCGCCATCGTCAAGAAGATCATGGAAGATCACCAGGGCGAATTGACGCTCGAGGATCGGGAACCCAGCGGAGCGCGCGTCAAGCTGCTGTTTGCGCGCGATGCCCGCGCCTTCCCGCGCTTGGATGCGCCCGATTCGCCGGCCGAATTGAGCACCATCGCCCATGGCGCATGACATCCTGATCGTCGACGACGAGGTGGACATCCGCATGCTGATCGCGGGTGTGCTGAAGGATGAGGGCTACTCGACGCGAGAAGCCGCCGACAGCGCCGAGACCTTTGCCGCGATCCGGGCGCGCCAGCCGACCCTGGTCATCCTCGATATCTGGCTGCAGGGCAGCGAGCTTGACGGGATCGAGATTCTGCGGCGGCTGCACACCGAGATGCCGTCGGTGCCGGTGGTCATGATCAGCGGCCACGGCACCATCGAAACCGCGGTCGAGGCGATCAAGATCGGCGCCTACGACTTCATCGAAAAGCCGTTCAAGGCCGACCGGCTGCTGCTGCTGATCGCGCGGGCGATCGAGGCGGCGCTGCTGCGCCGGGAAAACGAGGAATTGCGGCTGCGCGCCGGCGGCGAGCTCGACCTCGTCGGCGCCTCTTCGGCGGCGAACCAATTGCGCCAGCAGATCGATCGCGTCGCGCCGACCGGCAGCCGGGTGTTGATCACCGGGCTGCCCGGCGCCGGCAAGGAGATCGTCGGCCGGCTGTTGCATGCGCGTTCGCGCCGCGCCCAGGGCCCGTTTGTCGCGATCAACTGCGCGACGATGCATCCCGACCGGCTCGAAGCGGAATTGTTCGGCTGCGAGGTGGCCAATGACGGCGGCGCGCGCAAGATTGGCACGTTCGAGCGCGCCCATGGCGGCACCTTGTTCCTCGACGAGGTTGCCGACATGCCGCTGGAAACCCAGGGCAAGATCGTCCGCGTTTTGCAGGAGCAGACCTTCGAGCGGGTCGGGGGCGCGCACCGGGTCGAGGTCGATGTGCGGGTCGTCGCCTCCTCGAACCGTGAGCTGGCGGCTGAAATCGCCGCCGGCCGCTTTCGCGAGGATCTGTTCTACCGGCTGAGCGTCGTGCCGATAAAAGTGCCGCCCTTGCGCGAGCGGCGTGAAGACATCCCGCTCTTGGCCCGGCACTTCATGGCCCGCGGCGCGGAAGCGGCGCGCGTGCCGCCGCGCGAGTTTGGCGAGGACGCGCTGGCGGCCTTGCAGGCCTATCCATGGCCCGGCAATGTGCGCCAGCTCCGCAACGTTATCGACTGGCTGCTGATCATGGCGCCGGGAGACCCGCGCGAGCCGGTACGCGCCGATATGCTGCCCAACGAAATCACCGCGATCGCGCCGACCGTGGTGAAATGGGACAAGGGCAGCGAGATCATGACCCTGCCGCTGCGCGACGCGCGCGAGGTGTTCGAACGCGAATACCTGATCGCGCAGGTGACCCGATTCGGCGGCAACATCTCGCGCACCGCCGCGTTCGTCGGCATGGAGCGCTCGGCCTTGCACCGCAAGCTGAAATCCCTCGGGGTCTTCGGCAACGACCGTCCGGCCAAGAACGGGATCTGACCCCATGTCGCGCATCGCCTACGTCGCCGGCCGCTACGTGCCGCACCTCCAGGCTGCGGTTCACATCGAAGACCGCGGCTACCAGTTTTCCGATGGCGTTTACGAGGTCGTCGCGGTCAAGGGCGGTCATCTCGTCGATGAGGAACCGCACCTCGCCCGCCTCGCCCGTTCGCTGGGCGAACTGCGCATTACGCCGCCGATGGGCGAGGCGGCCTTGAAGATCGTGATGCGCGAAACCATCCGCCGCAACGGCGTCGATAACGGCATCGTCTATCTCCAGATCACCCGCGGCGCGGCGCCGCGCGACCACGGTTTTCCGAAGGCCGCGAAGCCGGTGCTGGTCGTCACCGCCCGCCGCACCCGTCCGCCCAACCCCAGCCTCGCGCGCGACGGAATCTCGGTGATCACGATCCCCGACATCCGCTGGCAGCGTTGCGACATCAAGGCGGTCGGCCTGTTGCCGAACGTGCTCGGCAAGCAGCGGGCGCGTGAGGCCGGCGCCTATGAAGCCTGGCAAGTCGATCGCGAAGGCAGGGTGACCGAGGGCACCTCCACCAACGCATGGATCGTCACCGCAGCGGGCGAGGTGGTGACCCGCGCCGCCGATCACGCAATTTTGAACGGCATCACCCGCTGTGCCGTGCTCGCGATCATTCGCAGCGAAGGCTACGAATTTGTCGAGCGCGCCTTTACCGTCGCCGAGGCGCGGTCCGCGCGCGAAGCTTTTCTGACCAGCACCACGTCCAACCTGCTGCCGGTGGTGCGCATCGACGGCGAGCCGGTTGCCGACGGCAAACCCGGGCCGCTGAGCGGGAAATTGCTGGCGGCCTATCTGACCCACGCGTCGGCGGCGTGACCACGATTTCGGGCAATGCGGTGCCGCGCCCGCGCGCGGTGCTGTTCGATTGGGACAACACCCTGGTCGATAGCTGGCCGACGATCCACGAGGCGCTGAACCATTGCATGGCGGCGATGGACAAGCCGCTGTGGTCGTTGGCGGAAACGATGGAGAAGGTGCGGCTGAGCCTGCGCGAGGCGTTTCCGCACCATTTCGGCGAGCGCTGGCGCGAGGCGCAGACGATCTATCTCGACCGCTTTCGCGCCATCCATCTCGAACGTCTGAAACCGCTGTCGGGACGCCGGGAATTGCTCGAAAACCTCGCCGCGCAAGGCATCTACCTCGCCGTCGTCAGCAACAAGACCGGCGAGATATTGCGGCGCGAGGCGGCCTATCTCGGCTGGGCGCACCTGTTCGGCAACATCGTCGGGGCCGGCGACGCCGCGGTCGACAAGCCCGCGTGCGAGCCGGTTACGCTGGCGCTGGCACCGAGCGGCATCGCCCCCGGCGAGGATGTGTGGTTCGTCGGCGACACGGCCATCGACATGGAATGCGCCATCGCCAGCGGCTGCGTGCCGGTTTTGCTGGGTGGTTCGGGCGAGGCCGCGGAATTCTTTCGCCATATTCCGCGTTTCATTTTTGCGGACCCGACCGCACTGTTTCGTCACGTGCAGGGGTTGTGAATCACCGGTGCGGTCCCATCTTCGTACCCGAATTCATGATAATAGAGCGAACGCATGGTGTTGAGCCAGCTGCCCCTGTCGCCACCAAAGAATCCAAACGGGGACTAGTCATGTCGACCGAAAAAGCCCAGAACGTTCAAGATGTGTTCTTGAACCACGTGCGGAAGAACAAGACCCCAGTCACAATTTTTCTTGTGAACGGAGTCAAACTACAAGGAATCATAACGTGGTTTGACAATTTTTGCGTATTGCTTCGGCGAGACGCCCATTCGCAGCTGGTTTACAAGCATGCGATCTCGACCGTGATGCCGGCCCAGCCGATCCAGCTGTTCGAAGGCAGCCGGGAGGGCGAAGAACTCTGAGCGAAGCGCATATCGCAACCGGCGGAGCGACCGGGCGGGCGTTAGTTGTTCACCCTGTGCTGAGGGAGTTGCCGACCCGCCGCGGCGGCGACGGGCCGGCGCGCACCAGCGAGGCCAGGCTCGGCGAAGCGGTGAGCCTGGCCCGCGCGATCGACCTCGATATCGTCTCGTCGGCGATCGTGCGGCTGGCCCGGCCGGTGCCCAGCACCCTGCTCGGCAGCGGCACGGTTGCCAGCCTCGGGGCGACGATCGCCGAGAACAACATCGGCCTTGTCGTCGTCGATGCCGCGCTGTCGCCGGTGCAGCAGCGCAACCTCGAACGGCGCTGGCAGGCCAAGGTGATCGACCGCACCGGGCTGATCCTCGAAATTTTCGGGGCGCGCGCCCGCACCCATGAGGGGCGGCTTCAGGTCGAGCTGGCGGCGCTGACCTACCAGCGCTCCCGGCTGGTGCGGTCGTGGACGCATCTTGAGCGGCAGCGCGGCGGGTTCGGGTTTCTCGGCGGGCCCGGCGAAAGCCAGCTTGAAATCGACCGGCGGCTGATCGGTGAGCGCATCGCCCGGCTTCGGCGCGAGCTCGATGACGTCAAGCGCACCCGCGCACTGCACCGCGAAGCGCGGCGGCGGGTGCCCTATCCGGTGGTCGCCCTGGTCGGCTACACCAATGCCGGCAAGTCGACGCTGTTCAACCGGCTGACCCATGCCCGGGTGACGGCCGAGGACATGCTGTTTGCGACGCTCGATCCAACGATGCGGCGCATTGACCTGCCGTCGGGCAAGACCGCGATCCTGTCGGACACGGTCGGCTTCATCTCCGATTTGCCGACCCATCTGGTCGCCGCGTTTCGCGCGACCCTCGAAGAGGTCACCGAGGCCGACATCGTCGTGCATGTGCGCGACGCCCACCACCCTGACAGCGCGGCCCAGCGCGCAGACGTGCTGGCCGTGCTCGGCGATCTCGGGCTCGGCGCCCTGGTTGCGGACGGATTGATCGAGGCGCTCAACAAGATCGATCTGCTCGATCCGGTCGCGCGTGCCGCACTCGTCAACCAGGCCGGGCGCAACGAGGCGGTCGTGGCGCTGTCGGCGGCGACGGGCGAGGGCTGCGAGGAGTTGTCGCGGCTGATCGAGGCCCGGCTCGATGGCGGTGCGCCGCCGGTGAGGCTCGATATCCCGCTGGCCGACGGCAAAACCCTGGCCTGGGTCTATGCGCACGGCGAGGTGCTGGGCCGCCGCGACGACACCGAGGCGGCCCATTTGTCGGTCCGTCTTTCGTCGGCCGACCTCGGCCGGCTTCGCCATCGCCAACGGGCGCATTGAGCCGACATCGGCTGTATTCAGTCGTATATATTGCTGCGAACTCCACTTTCTGCAGGAAGGGGGTCGCCATGAAGCTCAGTGCGCGCAACCAGATCAAAGGCAAGGTCCTCGCTGTCCAGAAGGGTGCGACGACCGGCCATGTCCGCATCGATATCGGCGGCGGCAATGTCGTTACCTCGTCGATCACCAACGAAGCGATCGACGAATTGGCGATCCGCACCGGCGACGAGGTTATCGCCGTCATCAAGGCCTCCGACGTCATGGTCGCAAAGTAGCGGCGGCCGGTGACTGGGCGGCTGGTTGCCGCGCTTGCCGGCGCGGTGCTGCTGTCGGGCGCGCTCGCGTCCGGCATCTCGGCCGGGGCCGCGGGCCCGGTTTTCGTCGGCCCGACCGGGCGGCAAATCGCGCTGACGAGCGATGACCTTGCCAAACTGCCGTCGGTCCGGCTGCACGTGTCGTTTCTGGCGGAGCATGGCACGAGCAGCGCCGACTTTGCCGGCCCGCTGCTGTGGGATGTGCTGGTTCGGGCCGGGGCGGTCGATTCGGGCAAACCGCGGGGAACGGCGCGGGAGATCATCGTCGTCACCGGCGCCGACGGTTATATCGCGGCGCTGGCCATCGGCGAGATTTCGCCGGCTTTCGAAGACAAGCAAGTGATCCTCGCCGACGAGATGGACGGTAAGCCGCTCACGCCCGGCCATCTCCGAATCGTGGTTCCGCTCGATCGGCATGGCGGCCGGAGCGTCCGCGATGTGGTGCGGATTGCCGTCGCCGCGGCGGCAACGAAAACCCCGGACCGGTGACCGGCCCGGGGTGTCGGTGCTGGTGCCGGAACTAAAATCAGCCGGTCGGCGCGGCGACCTCGTCGAGGGCCAGGTTGCGCGCCTCGGGTCCGACGCTGATCACCGCGGCGGCGGCGATCACCAGCGATATCGCGATCGCGATGAACACCGCCGGCAATCCGTAGTGCAATTGGATGATCAGGATCGCCGGGATGATGAAGGCGCTGGCAATGCGCCCGGCCGACTGAGAGATGCCGAAGCCCGAGGCGCGGGCATTGGTCGGAAACACTTCGGCGATGAAAATCTGCGACGAATTCCCGGCGAGCTGGATGAAGAAGATCATCACGAACCCGACGGCGAAGAACAGCAGGTTGGAGGTGGCGAAGGCAAAGCACGCCGCGGCCAGCCCGGCCAGCACGAAAGCGGCGACCGCCGTCGGCTTGCGGCCGAATTTTTCCAGCGAATACATCATGAACCCGCTGGCGCACGGAAAGGCGAGGGTCATGCCCACGGTGTAGACCAGCGAGGTCTTGATCGTGAAGCCGTGCGCCGTCGCCATCATGTTGGGCAGCCACGCGCCGAGCCCGAGGGCGACGCCGAAAAACGCGACGAAGCAGATCATCCCCGAGATCACCCGCGTCGGGAACGCGCGGAAGACGATGGCGAACGGATCGCTCTTGGTGTCGCTGGCAGCATCGGTGCTCAACGTTTCGAGCGGCACCGTGCGCAGCCCCATCCGCCGCAACAGTTCGAGGGCTCGCTGACCCTGGCCGTGCGTCGCCAGCCAGCGCGGCGACTCCGGCAACGAGAAGCGCAACACGAAGATGATCAAGGCGAGGATGCCGACCACCGTCCAGATCCCGCGCCAGTGGATGATGTCGCGGAAATACAGCACGAACAGCGCCCCGACCGGCCATGGCCAGGCGCCGCCGATGAATTGCATCAAGGCGGTGATGCGCCCGCGAATCCGCTTGGGCGCGTATTCGGTCGTGTAGGAGAAGCATAACGGCTGCTCGGCGCCGAGCCCCACGCCGGCGAGAAACCGGCAGACGAGAAGCAGCGACAGGTTCGGCATCCAGGCGCCGGCGATCGTCGCCAGCCCGAACAATAGCAGGTTGAACTGGTACACCGCCTTGCGGCCGAACCGGTCGGTGAACTCGCCCTGGCCGAGCGCGCCGATGAACAATCCGATCAACGTGACGCTATTGACCGAGGCTGCCCCGCCCGCGGTCAGGAAGCCGCTATGGATCATGTCCGGGGTCATCGCCCCGAACATCGTGTAATCGATCACGTCGACGAAATAGCCGGCTGCGACAAGCCCCAGCACCCACCAATGGGTCCGCCCCATCGGTGCTTCGTCCATGACTTCGCCGACAAACGATTCGATTGTCTGGGCCAAAGCGCTCCTCCCCCTCGACGCCTGCTTTCCCCTTTATACGCAGGCAGCCGGATGCTGTCGCAGCCACGCACTTTATACCACATCCGGTCAACTTGCGGTAATGCGATGCCCGTGCGACGGCAGACGGCGGAGCGCGGGCTTGCGAGAAACGCATGTCGGCCTGCTTGATAAGCGATGCTTACGATCTCGCCTCGCTGAAATCCCTGGGTTAGGATTGCCGAGCTTGCCTTGTGGAGGAGAACTCATGAGCCGCGTCTACAACCGCATCGATTCCGATGGGCATATCCTCGAGCCGGTGACGCTGTGGAACGACTATATGGACCCGGCGTTCCGCGACCGCGCGCCGAAGCTGATCATTGACGAGGACGGCAAAGAAAAGCTGTTCCTGGAAAACCAGGTGCTCGGCAGCCAGCAGGGCATGGGCGGGATCGGAGGCGTGGGCGCGCGCCAGGGCGTGATCAAGGCCGAGACAATGAAATACGAGGACGGCCGGCCCGGCGGGTTCGACCCGCACAAGCGCATTCCCGACATGGACCTCGACGGCATCGACGCCGCGTTTCTCTATCCCAGCATGGGTCTGTTTTCCGGCGCGGTGCACGACCCGGCGCTGGCGGGCGCGCTGTGCCGCGCCTATAACCGCTGGCTCGCCGATTACTGCAAGCCCTATCCCGACCGCCTGTTCGGCATCGCCATGCTGCCGATGCAGGATGTCGATGCGGCGATCAAGGAAATGACCTTCGCCCGCCAGGAACTGGGCATGCGCGGCGGGTTCCTGCGCCCGAACCCCTATAACGACCGGCTGATCCACGACCCGGTCTACGATTCGTTCTGGAGCGCGGCGGAAGATCTCGATTTCGCGATCGGCTTCCACGAGGGCGGGTCGAGCGGCATGCCGACGGTCGGCATCGACCGCTTCAAGGGCCGCGGCGCGCAGCACATCATCAGCCATACCATGGAGATGATGCTCGCCTGCCTCAGCATGATCTGGGGCGGCGTGTGCGAGCGGCACCCGAAATTGCGGGTCGGCTTTCTCGAATCGGGCGGCGGCTGGATCGCGCCGTGGCTCGACCGCATGGACCGGCATTTCGACGACCAGGGCTTCAACGACAGCGGGCTCAAGAACCGCCCGAGCGACATCTTCCGGCGGCAGTGCTGGATCTCGTTCGAGCCGGTCGAGGGCAGCCTCGGCGTGCTGGCCGATTATATCGGCGCCAACAAGATTCTGTGGGCAACCGACTATCCGCACCGCGACGGGTTCTTCCCCGGTGCGCCGGCGATGATCGAAAAGCTGCTGGAGAACGCCTCGCCCGAGACCCGCCACGGCGTCTTCGCCGGCGGCGCGATGGGCTTCTATGGCTTGAATTGACGGCTGTGGAAGGAGACGACGGATGCCTCGCACCTACAATTGCGTCGATGCCGACGGCCATATCCTCGAACCGTTGGATTTGTGGGACCGCTATATCGACCCGGGCTTTCGCGATCGCGCGCCGCGCATCGTCAAGGGCCAGAACGGCAAGGAGCAGCTGGTCATCGAGGAGCACACGGTCGGCGACGGCCGGCTCGGCATCGGGCGGATCGGCGCGGTCGGCGCGCGGCAGGGCGTCGTCGAGGCCGACACGATGGCCTACAAGGACGGCAAGCCGGGCGGCTTCGACCCGCACAAGCGCATCCCCGACATGGATGCCGACGGCATCGACGCCGCCTTTCTCTATCCGAGCCTCGGCCTGTTCTCGGGCGCGATCCACGATCCGCCGCTCGCTGCCGCGACATGCCGCGCCTACAACCGCTGGCTCGCCGATTACTGCGCGCCCTATCCCGACCGGCTGTTCGGGGTGGCGATGCTGCCGTTGCAGGATGTCGACCTGGCGATCCAGGAGATGCGCTTTGCCCGGCGCGACCTCGGCTTCAAGGGCGGGTTCCTGCGCCCGAACCCCTATAACGACCGGCTGATCCACGACCCGGTCTACGAGCCGTTCTGGAGCGCGGCGGAGGACCTCGATTTCTCGATCGGGTTCCACGAGGGCGCCAGCGCCGGCATGCCGCAGGTCGGCATCGACCGCTTCAACACCCGCGGCGCCCGGCACATCATCACCCATACGATGGAGATGATGCTGGCGTGTCTCAGCATGATCTGGGGCGGCGTGTGCGAGCGGCACCCGAAATTGCGGGTCGGCTTCCTCGAATCGGGCGGCGGCTGGATCGCGCCCTGGCTCGACCGCATGGACCGGCATTTCGACGACCAGGGCTTCAACGATTCCGGGTTGAAGACGCGGCCCAGCGAGATCTTCCAGAAAAACTGCTGGATTTCGTTCGAGCCGGTCGAGAAGAGCCTGCATGTGCTCGCCGACTATATCGGCCCGCACAAGATCATGTGGGCAACCGATTATCCCCACCCCGACGGCTTCTTCCCCGGCGCGCCGGCGATGGTGGGAAAGCAGCTCGAAGGCCTGTCGGCCGAGACCAGGCATCAGGTCATGGCCGGGGGTGCGCTCGGCTTTTACGGCATGAACTGAAATAACTCCGTCATTCCCGCGCAGGCGGGAACCGGAGCGACGATTGGGCCGCTGCCCCCGCTTTCGCGGGGGCGACGGATCCGAAGCGCCGACGCCTATTCTGCGGCTCGGCCGACCAGATAGCGGCCGGGGTCGAGCTCGCGCCTGACATTGCCGGAAATCGTGGCGGGATGGGCCGCGAAGGCACGATCGTGCGCCTCGATCATCTCGGCATAATTGGCACGGTAGCGGCGGTAGGCGTCTTCGTGCCGGGCCAGCGCCGCCGGATCGAATTCGCTCTCGGGCCGCGGCAGCACGTCGAAATGCCCGCCGGTGTTGCGCCCTCTGACCAGCGGAACGCACATCCGCACCGAGCTTTCGAGCCGGCAATGCGCCGGGATGTAGCTGATGCCGATGCCGACCCGGCGATGGTCGGCGCGGTTGGGCGCCGAGCGGTGCCGGCACAGCGTGTGGTGCAACGAAAAGCTGCCGGCGGGAACCGCCATCATCACCGCGTCGCTCTCCTCGAACGGCTCGACGATCGCCTGTCCGCCGCCGTTGATGCTGTCCTTGAGGCCGAGCGCGGCATGATGGAGCTGGCGCGGCGCCCCGCGCGACGACACCACCTCCATGCAGCCGGCCTCCTCGGTCGCATCGCTCAAGGCGACCCAGGCGGTCACGTGCTCGTGCGGGGTGATGCCGAAATAGGTCGCGTCCTGGTGCCAGGCGGCGAAGGTCGGGCTGTGCGGGTCCTTGATGAAGAATGTCGTCGTGAAGGTCAGGATGTCGGGGCCGACCAGGTCTTCGACGGCGTCGAGGATGCGCGGGTGGCGGATCAGCGCATCGAGCCACGGCAGAAACGCATAGGCGGCCGAGCGCCAGCGCCAGTCGGCCGCGTTGACCGGCTTGCCGAGCCAGGCTTCGTAGCGCGCGAGGCCGTCGCGGCATGCGGCAAGCTCGGCCTCGTCGAGCGCGGCGTGCGGGAACGAGTATCCGTGGTGCCGGTAATGCGCGATCTGATCCTGGCTCAACATCGCCGCCTCCTGCTCCGTTGCGCACGCCGGACCGGAGCGTAACCCCGCGCCGCCGCCGAGTCGATGCGCGGCGGCCGCAGCTAATCTCTCAGCTTCAAATGTCCGGTCGTTCCGGGATGCCCACGGCAACAGCCGGGGAGGGGCCCGGAAGCCATGAACACGATCGGCGAACAGAGAAGGCTCAGCCCTGCCGCACGACCGGAAAAGCCGGTGTCGATCGATTGCCGGGCTCACGGCTTCGCCGCGCCCCGGAATGACGCCCCATCAGCGGTCTGCGCTCGAATTTTCAAAATGGAACACTGCTCGGCCGCACGCCGGTCAGGGCTGGTTGTGCGACCAGATCAGTTCGCGCAGGCGCGGGTAGATCTCGGCCGCCCAGCGCCGCCCGCTGAACACGCCGTAATGCCCGACCCCCGTCTGCAGATGCTGGAATTTGCGCGAGGCAGGCAACCCGGTGCACAGCTCCTGCGCGGCCAGGGTCTGCCCGACCGCGCAGATGTCGTCGTTTTCGCCTTCGACGGTCAGCAGCGCCGTGTGCCGGATCGCTGCCGGCTCGACCGGGCGGCCGCGGGAAACCAGCTTGCCGCGGGCCAATTCGTGCTTCTGGAAAATCCGCTCGACCGTCTGCAGGTAGAACGGCGCCGGCAAATCCATGACCGTGAAATATTCGTCATAGAACGCCCGGTGCGCCGCGATGCCGGCCTCGTCGCCTTCGACCAGGTGCTCGTACTGCCGCGCGAAGGCCCGCGCGTGCCGCTTGAGGTTCATCATCATGAACGCGGCGATCTGCAGAAAGCCCGGATAGACGCGGCGGAACGCCCCGCTGTGGCAGGGCGGGACGCAGTCGATCAGATTGGCCTCGAACCACTCGATCGGATGCTGCATCGCCAGATCGTCGACGCTGGTCGGGTTGATCCGCGTGTCGATCGGCCCGGCCATCAACGTCATGCTGCGCGGCACGCACGGGTGCTCCTCGGCCGCCATCAGCGCGACGGCGGCCAGCACGGCGACCGCCGGCTGGCACACCGCGACGACGTGCGCGCCGGGACCGAGGACTTCGAGATATTCGATGACGTAGTCGATATAGTCGTCGAAATCGAAATCGCCGGCCGAGAGCGGCACGTCGCGCGCGTTGTGCCAATCGGTCAGGTAGATGTCGTGCTCGGGCAGCATCGTGCGCACCGTGTGGCGCAGCAGCGTCGCGAAATGCCCCGACATCGGCGCCACCAGCAACACGCGCGGCTGCGGCGACGGCTCCGCCTTGGCGAAGTGCAGCAGCGTGGCGAACGGCGACACCCGCACCTTTTCCTCGCGCACCGCGACGGCGCGGTTGCCGGTCACGATGCTGTCGATGCCGAAATCCGGCCGCGTGTGGTGCAGCCGCCCCTCGGCAAACAATTTGCAGGCCGCGGCGATGCCGCGCCGGTACCGGCTCTGCGGCAAGCCGGGCCATGGCTGCTGGAGGTTGTCGGCAAAGCCCATCGCCAGGTCGCGCCACGGGGTCAGGGCATCGGTGTAGGCTTGATAGAACTGGTACAGCAACGCGTGCTTCCCGCTCCCGTTGTGCTGTCGACAGGGGGTGCAGGAAACCGCAGGTCGACAGAACCCTCGCAGTCAACATAGTATCGCGCGCGCTGCGGTGCGAGATTATTGTGCTATGCACCATTGCAGTTCTGTTGCAGCGGCGCTGCCGCCGCGGACGCGGTTTCTCCGCGGCGCCCGATCCTGATAAATTGCCCGTGCGGCGCCACTCCCCCAAAGGTGCGGCCATGGCCAAAGCCATATTGATCATCAGCAGCAAGAACTACTCGTCGTGGTCGCTGCGCGGCTGGCTGTTGGCGAAGTGGGCCGGGCTCGATTTCGACGAGCAGATCGCCCCGTTCGACGACCCGGCGGTGCAGGCGGAACTGCTGCTGAAATCCTCGTCGATCCTGGTGCCGACGCTGATTCACAACGGCGTGTCGGTCTGGGATACGCTGGCGATCGGCGAATACCTGAACGAGCTCTACCCGGATGCCGGCCTGCTGCCCAGCGACCCGGAGGCGCGGGCGCGCTGCCGGTCGATCTGCGGCGAGATGCATTCCGGGTTTACCGCACTCCGCTCGGCCCTGCCGGTCAATTTGCGGCGCACGCGGCCGGGCTTTGTCGTATGGTCGGCGGCGCAGGCCGATATCGACCGGATTCTGACGATCTGGCATGAATGCTTCGCACGCTGGAAGGGGCCGTACCTGTTCGGCGACCGCCTGTCGATGGCGGATGCGATGTATGCCCCGGTCTGCACGCGGTTTCGCACCTATTGCGTCAAGCTCGACGCGGAGGCCGAGGCCTATTGCGAGCGCATCATGACCTTGCCGACAATGGTCGAATGGATCGAGGCAGCCAGGCGCGAGCCCGAGGAAGTGCCCGAACTCGACGCCGAATTCTGATCCCGTTCCGCCGACCCGTCGGCCAGAGAGGGCAGCATGGATTTTTCCGATTCTCCTGAGCATGCGGCGTTTCGGCACGAGTTTCGCGCCTGGCTCGACACCAATCTCGACGACGACCTCAAGGTCGAGGACGCCCAGGACCAGCGCATCGCGCCCGACCGCGAAATTCTCGAAAGGCGGATCGCCTGGCAGAAGAAGATGCATGCGGCCGGCTGGGTCGGCATTTCCTGGCCCAAGGAATACGGCGGCCGCGGCGCCAATTTCATGCAGCAGGTAATCTGGGACGAAGAGTATTTTCGCGCCCGCGCGCCGATCCTGCCGTGCCAGAGCGGGCTCAACCTGCTCGGCCCGACGCTCATTCACTGGGGCACCGAGGCGCAGAAGAAGCGCTACCTGCCGAAAATCCTCAGCGCCGACGAGATCTGGTGCCAGGGCTATTCCGAGCCCGGCGCCGGCTCCGACCTCGCCAGCCTCAGGACCCGCGCGGTCGATCGCGGCGATCATTTCGTCGTCAACGGCCAGAAGGTGTGGACCTCCGGTGCGCATTTCGCCGATTGGTGCTTTCTGTTGGTCCGCACCGATCCCGACGCGCCGAAGCATCACGGCATCTCGTACCTGCTTGTCGACATGAAGACGCCGGGCGTCACCGTCCGCCCGCTCGTGCTGCTCAACGGCCACCGGCATTTCAACGAGGTGTTCTTCGAGGATGTCGTGGTGCCGAAGGAGAACCTGGTCGGCAAGTTGAACGAGGGCTGGAAGGTCACCACGACGACGCTGATGTTCGAGCGCGGCGGCGCCGGCGGCCGCGACCACGCGGCGCAGATCGCCCGGCTCGTCGAATTGGCCAAGCAGTTCCCCAACCGGCAGGAGCCGGCCTGGGCGCAAAGCCATATCCGCCAGCAATTGGCCCAGCTTGCGATCGAGACCAAGGCGCTGCAGATGACGCGATTGCGCGGGTTGACGCGGCGCCTGCGCGGCGAGCCGCCGGGGCCGGAAGGCTCGATCCTCAAACTGTTCGGCTCGGAATTGGCCGGGCGGATCGCCGATTTCTCTAGCACCCTGCTCGGCCCCTACGCGACGCTCGACACCCCGACCGAGGCGGTGCCCGACGCGCCGCGCTGGCTCAACCGCGTGACCGGCGCCCGGCAATACACGATCGCCGGCGGCACCAGCGAAATCCAGCGCAACATCATCGGCGAGCGGGTGCTGGGTTTGCCGAAGGGGTAGGGGAGCGCGGCCGTCCCGGCCGCACGCGGGCGAGGCGCCCGCGGTCCGGAGGACAGAATGGATATCGGTTTCAGCGAAGAGCAGGAAATGCTGCGCGCGGCGGCGTGCAAATTTCTCGACGATGAGTGCCCGACCACGTTCGTGCGCCGGCAGATGGAAACCGAGGCGGCGTGCACACCCGAATTCTGGGCCCAGCTTGCCGAGCAAGGCTGGCTCGGCATCAATTTTGCCGAGGAGGATGGGGGCAGCGGGCTCGGCCTCCTCGACCTCGTCGTGCTGCTCGAAGAGATGGGCCGGGCGGTGATGCCGGGGCCGTTTTTTGCGACGGTGTTGCTCGGCGGCGGCGCGATCGCCGCTTCCGGGTCGCCGGCGCAGCGCCGCGAATACCTGCCGCGGATCGCCGACGGCTCGCTGAAGGCGACATTGGCGCTGACCGAGCCCAACGCGCGCTGGGACGCCGCCGGGATCACCATGACCGCGCGGGCGGCACCGGGCGGGTTCGTCCTGTCCGGGACCAAGATGTTCGTGCCGGACGCGCACCTCGCCGATGTGCTGGTCGTCGCCGCCCGAACCCGCGACGGGAGCACGATGGAAGACGGGGTCAGCCTGTTCCTGGTGCCGCGCGGCGTGCCGGGCCTGTCCATCACCGTACTGCCCTCGGTCGATGCGACCCGCAAATTGTGCGAAGTGCGGCTCGACAACGTTGCGGTGCCGGAAACGGCATTGCTCGGCGAGTTGCACAATGGCTGGTCGGCGCTGGGGCGCGTCATCGACCGCGCCGCGGTGGCGCTGTCGGCCGAGATGTGCGGCGGCGCCCAGCGCGTGCTGGACATGACCGTCGAGTACGCAAAGTTGCGCACGACCTTCGGCAAGCCGATCGGCAGCTACCAGGGGGTCAAGCACAAATGTGCCGACATGCTGGTCGAGATCGAGAACGCCAAGTCGCTGACTTACTACGCCGCCTGGGCCGTCGATGAGGGCGAGGCCGACGCGCCGCTCGCCGTGTCGATGGCCAAGGCCTATGCTTCGGACGCCAGCCGCAAGGTCGCCGCCGCGGGCATCCAGTTGCATGGCGGCATCGGCATGACCTGGGAGCACGATCTGCAGCTCTACCTGAAGCGCGCCAAGGCCTGCGAGGTTGCGTTCGGCGACGCCACCTGGCACCGCGAGCGCGTTGCCCGGCTGATGGGGGCATGACCCTGCGGCTGGCTTCGCCCACTCTCGACCGGCTGCCGGAATACGCAGCCGCGCTAGAAACCGGCTGGTCACCCAGCAACGAGCGCGACGTTTCGGGCGAGCAGCTCGCGCTCTATCGCCGCGACCCGGCCCAGTTGCTGCACGAATTGACCCGGCAGGACGGCACGATCACGACCGGTACGGGGCTCGTCGTGCCGCGCCTGCCGTCGCGGGTGTTCTGGCTCGACGACGGCGAGTTCTGCGGCGTCATCAACCTGCGCTGGCAGCCTGGAACCGATGCGCTGCCGCCGCATTGCAACGGCCATGTCGGCTATGCCGTGGTGCCGTGGAAGCGCCGGCGCGGCTATGCGACGCGTGCGCTGGCTCTGATCCTGCCGGTGGCGCGCGCGGTCGGGTTGCGGCGGCTTACGATTACCTGCGACGACGACAACGAGGCGTCGCGCCGCGTCATCCTGGCCAATGGCGGAATATTCGAACACCGCTATCCGGCGGCGACCGGCGAGACGAAATTGTCCTTCCGGATCGATCTCGAAACCGAAACCCGCCCGCCACACTAGGCGTGCGCGGGTTCGCCCATTTCGTGCAATGTTGCCGGCCAACCCTCGCGGACGCTGGGGTAACGCGGCGCCCACCCGGTCGCGTCGCGCAATTTGCGATTGGAGATGCGTTGCGAGCGGCCAAGCAGCGGGCCGAGCGACCCCATCAGCGGCGCCAGCCACGCCGGCGGGATTTTCGGCGGCGCGACGCCGAGGGCGCCGGCAAGCAGGTCGTAGAATTCCCGGCGCCGCACCGGCTCGTCATCGACGACGTTGTAGATGCCCGGATCGGCGCCGAGTGCCGCGATCACGGCTTCTGCCGCATCATCATGCGAAATTGCCGAGGTGTAGGCTTCCGGCCGCCCGGGCAGCGGCACCCAGCCCTTGCGGATGAAGCGGACCAGGTCGGAAACCTGCAGCGCGTCGGGGCCGTAAAACATTCCGAACCGCAGCACGATCCCGCGCCCGCCGCGTTCGGTGAAGGCGAGCGCCGCCCGCTCGGCATCGGCGACCGTGCGATTGTATCGTGCCGGCGCGATCGGCACGGTCTCGTCGATCCATGCCGCGCCGCAATCGGGATAGACGGGGGCAAAGCTCTCCTGCACGAAAACCCGCACCCCGGCATCGGTCGCGGCCCGCGCGATCGTGGCGCTGCCGGTCTTGCGGATTCGGTCGTTCTCGGCCCAGGCGCCGGGCAGCAGGGCGCCGGCGCTTGACGGCGGCATATGGGTCGCCAGGTTGATGACGACCTCGCAGCCGGCGAGGGCCGGCTTCAGCGTGTTCTCGTCGAACAGGGTCGAACGCATCGGCTCGGCACCGAGCCGCGCCAGCCGATCCTGGCCGTCCGGCGAGCGCGCCAGCGCCGCGACGGAATGCCCGCGCTCGACCAGTGCCGGAAGGAGGCGCCGGCCGATGACCCCGGTGCCGCCGGTGACGAATATCCTCATGCGAGACCTCATGAATTCGCGGTCCGTACCCGCGCAACAGAGCCGCACGCCAACCGTTGCCGCGGGCTTGACCCTGAGCGTTGCTGTCGGGAGGATGGCGGCATGAGCGATCATCCCTACGAGGCGGCGCATCTCGGCCGCAATGCGGCGAATTTCGCGGCACTGACGCCGCTCAATTTTCTGATACGTGCCGCCGCGGTCTATCCCGACAAGATCGCGGTTGTCGATGGGGCGCGGCGCTTCACCTATCATGAGATGTGCCAGCGCTGCCTCCGGCTCGCCGATGCGCTGCGCCAGCGCGGCATCGGCAACGGGGATACGGTGGCGGTGATGGCGCCTAACGTGCCGGCCCTGCTCGAGGCGCATTACGGGGTGCCGATGGCGGGAGCAGTCCTGAACGCGCTGAACTATCGCCTCGACGCCGCGACGATCGCCTTCATCCTCGGTCACGGCGAGGCCAAATTGCTGATCGCCGACCACGAGTTCGCCCCCGTCGTCAAGGAGGCGCTGAAGCAGTTCGGCCACGACTTGCCGGTCGTCGAGATCGCGGGACCGGCCGGCGAAACGGCGCTGGGCGCGGTCGAGTACGAGGAATTGCTGGCCGAGGGCGACGCGCGGGCCGGGTGGTCGCCGCCCGAAGACGAATGGGCGGCGATCGCGCTCAACTACACTTCGGGCACGACCGGCAACCCGAAAGGCGTCGTCTATCACCATCGCGGCGCGTTCCTGAACGCGCTCGGCAATGCGATCACCTTCGGCATGGACCGGCATTCGGTGTTCCTGTGGACTTTGCCGATGTTTCACTGCAACGGGTGGACCTATACCTGGGCGCTCTCCGCCGTCGCCGGCACCCATGTCTGCCTGCGCCGGGTCGATCCGGCGGCGATCTTCGCCGCCATCGCCGAGCATCGCGTCACCCACATGGCTGGGGCGCCGATCGTGCTGAACATGCTGGTGCACGCGCCCGATGCGGTGAAGCGCCGCTTCGACCATGTCGTCGAGGTCTCGACCGGCGGCGCGGCGCCGCCCTCGGCCGTCATCGAGGCGATGGAGGGGATGGGGTTTCGCGTCACCCATCTCTACGGCCTGACCGAAAGCTACGGGCCGACCACCGTGTGCGCCTGGCAGGCGGAGTGGGATGCGTTGCCGCTCGCCGGCCGGGTCGAAAAGATGGCGCGGCAGGGGGTCCAGCACGTGATGCTCGACCGCCAGCGTGTCGTCGACCCGGAAACGATGGAGGACGTGCCGGCCGACGGCGCGACGATCGGCGAGGTCGTCGTGCGCAGCAACACCTTGATGAAAGGCTATCTGAAAAACCCGGCAGCGACGGCGGCGGCCTTCGCCCACGGCTGGTTCCATACCGGCGATCTCGCGGTGCTGCACCCGGACCGGTACATGGAGGTCAAGGACCGCTCGAAGGACATCATCATCTCCGGCGGCGAAAACATCTCGTCGATCGAGGTCGAGGAGGTGCTGTACCGGCATCCCGCGGTCATGGAAGCGGCCGTCGTCGCCCGGCCCGACGAATTCTGGGGCGAGACGCCGTGCGCCTTCGTGACCTTGAAGGACGGGGTCACGGCCGAGGCCGACGAGATCATCGCCTTCTGCCGCGAGCGCATGGCGCATTACAAGGCGCCGAAGCACGTCGTGTTCGGCCCGCTGCCGAAGACCTCGACCGGCAAGATTCAGAAATTCACGTTGCGCGAGCAGGCGAAGGAGGCGGAACGGTGAAGCCCTCACCCGTCTTGCGGCGGGGCCGCCACTCGCCACCCTCTTCCCCATTGCCGGAGAGGGAAGGGGCCCATCGCGCCATGAGCTGCAAGCCCGCGGGCTCGACCCGCGAAGATGGGAAGGGTGAGGGGCGAGGCTCAGCCTTTCGGCGCGAGGTTCGGCTGTGACCGCGCTGCCGAGCTTCGACATCACCGGGCAGGTCGCCCTGGTCACCGGCGCGTCGAGCGGGATCGGCCGGTACTTCGCCGAGGTGTTGGCCGCGGCCGGGGCGAAGGTCGCGCTCGCCGCGCGGCGCACGGATTTGCTGGCCGAAGTCGTCGGCGGGATCGAGCGCGCGGGCGGCAAATGCCGGGTGGTCGCCTGCGACGTCACCGATAACGCCAGCGTTGCGGGCGCCGTCGCCGCAGCCGAAGACGGGCTCGGGCCGGTGTCGATCCTCGTCAACAATGCCGGCGTTGTCGTCTCCAAGCCGTTCTTCGAGCATACCGAGGCGGATTGGGACCATGTGCTCGACACCAACCTGAAGGGCGCCTGGCTCGTCGCCCGCGCCTTCGCCCACCACCTGGTCGAGCGCAAGCGGCCGGGACGCATCATCAACGTCACTTCGGTCCTGGCGTCGCGCAC
>JASHNY010000065.1 GCA_030041385.1 Alphaproteobacteria bacterium | reverse complement strand
TTCGACGCCGGCGCCGTCGCCAAGACGGCGCGCCGCGGCGGAGACCGCACCATAGGCTTCGGCCCGCCCGATCTTCAGGTTTTCGAGCGCCGACACGGCATCGGCCACGGCGTCGCCGACGGCAGGCGGCGCCGCGGCGCCGTTCGCCGTCGCCGGCACGGCCGGCGTCAGCCCGCCGACCTTGCCCTGCAATTCGTTGACGATACGCGCGGCAAGCCGCGGCCCGACCCCCTCGGCACGCGCCAGGACCGCGCGGTCCTGGGCGACGATGGCGAGGGTCAGCGCGTCGGGCGCCACCGCCGACAGGATCGCCTGGGCCAGCCGCGCCCCGACCCCCTGCACCGTCGTCAGCAGCCGGAACCAGTCGCGCTCCGCCGCATCGATGAAGCCGTAAAGATGGATGTGGTCCTCGCGGACATGGGTCTCGATCAAGAGCTTCGCCGCCTGCCCCGCCGGCGGCAACAGGCCCAGCGTGCGCGACGAACAGAAGGCGAGATAGCCGACCCCGCCGACATCGATGACCGCGCCGTCGGTGCTGACCTGGTCGACGATGCCGGCGAGCTTGGCGATCATCCCTGCCAGGCTCGCAACGTGCCGGCGTGGTGCGCGTGGCAGATCGCCACCGCCAGCGCGTCGGCGGCATCGGCCGAGCCGGTCGCGCAACCCGGCAATAGCCGCCGCACCATCAGCTGAATCTGCCCTTTCTCGGCATGGCCGGCGCCGACCACCGACTTCTTCACGAGGTTGGTCGAATATTCGCACACTTTGAGGCCGCGCTGCGCCGGGGCCAGCAATACGACGCCGCGAGCGACCCCCAGTTTCAGCGTCGAGGCGGGGTTCTTGTTGACGAAGCTCTCCTCGACCGCCGCCTCGTCGGGGCGGAACTGCTCAAGCACCGCACCGACCTGGCGGAACAGCGCTACCAGCCGCTCGGCCAGCGGCAGGTCGAGCGGCGCGTGCACGACGCCGTCGGCGACATGCGACAGGCGGTTGCCGGCCACATCAATGACCCCCCAGCCGGTGTGGCGCAACCCGGGATCGAGCCCGACGACGCGCATCGTCGCTAACTACCCCTCGCCCGCATCGCGGGAGAGGGACAGAGGCAGCGATACGTTCGATGTCATGCGCTCAGCCGTGCCATAACGTCGTCGGCCACCTCGAAATTCGCATAGACGTTCTGGACGTCGTCGCTGTCTTCGAGGGTTTCGAGCAGCTTGAACAGCGTCGCCGCCGTGTCCTCATCGACCGGTGCCGTGGTTTTCGGCCGCCACGTCAGCCGGGCCGACGCGGCTTCGCCGAAGCGCTGTTCGAGCGCGTCCCGTGCCGCGTTGAAATCGTCGGGGCTGGTGATCACGGTGTGGCGCTCGTCATCGCTTTCGACATCGCTTGCCCCGGCGTCGATCGCCGCTTCGAGCATGTCGTCGGCGCCGGCGGTCTCGGCCGGATAGGTTATCTCGCCGACCCGATCGAACAGAAAACTGACGCTGTTGGTCTCGCCGAGCGCCCCCGTCGACTTGGTAAAGGCGGCGCGGACCTCGCTCGCGGTGCGGTTGCGGTTGTCGGTCAAGGCCTCGACGATGACCGCGACCCCGCCCGGGCCATAGCCCTCGTAGCGCACCTCCTCGTAGGCCTCGCCGGCGTCGGCGCCGGCGCCGCGCTTGATCGCCCGCTCGACCGTGTCCTTCGGCATGTTTGCCTGGCGCGCGGCAAGCACGGCGGCGCGCAGTCGCGGGTTCGCGTTGGGGTCGGGAAGACCGAAACGCGCCGCCGTCGTCAACTCGCGAATGATCTTGGTGAACACCTTGCCGCGCTTCTTATCCTGCGCGCCCTTGCGGTACATGATGTTCTTGAATTGCGAATGGCCAGACATCGCCACGGCTCCTCGTCACATCACCGGGCCGGAAATTATATACATCAAGGGCGTCTACCGCTGGCCCGGCGGCCTAACAATCCAATATGGCAGCATTGGGGCGGCTCAGGCCGCCGCCTCCGCGGTCTCGTCGCCGCCATAGCGCCGGGCGAGATCGGCAACCTCCTCCGGCAGAATCTTCTTGAACAGCGGCGGCGGCACCTCGAATCGGTGGCCCGGCGGCAATGCCCGCAATTCCGCGGCGATGTCCTGCGGCCAACCGGTCGCGCCGATCTCGACCCCAAGGCTGGCGCGCAGGCGGGCGCAGGTATCGGGGATGATCGGCGCACCGACGATCGCGTAAACGCGGATCAGGTTGATCGCCGCGCGCAGAATCGCCGCGGTGCGCTCGCGGTCGTTCTTGATCGTCGTCCACGGCGCGGCGCGGTCGATATAGACGTTGCCGAGTGTCCACAATTCCTTCAATTCCGCCGCCGCGCGCCGCAACTGCATCTCGGCAAGCGCGCCGGTGTAGCGATCGAGCGCCGCCTGCAAACCGGCGGCAAGCTCGGTTTCGGCCGGGCCGAACTCGCCGCCTGCCGGCACTGCGTCGCCGAATCGCGCGCTGCAGAACCTGAGGACGCGGTTGACGAAATTGCCGAACGTGTCGGCCAGGTCCTTGTTGCAGACACCGGCGAAACCGCTGAACGTGAATGAGGAATCGTCGGTCTCCGGCGCGTTCGCCACCAGCCAATAGCGCCAGTAATCGGCAGGATATTCGGCCAGGGCCTGGTCGAGGAAGATGCCGCGTTTCTGGCTGGTCGAAAACTTGCCGCCGTAAAAGGTCAGCCAGCTGAACCCCTTGATGTAATCGACCAGTTTCCAGTCTTCGCCGGCGCCGAGGAT
>JASHNY010000129.1 GCA_030041385.1 Alphaproteobacteria bacterium | reverse complement strand
ATCGGACTTCGGCACGCCCATCATCTCGGCAATCACAAGCACGGGCAGCGGTGTCGCAAGGTCGCGCATGACGTCCATGCTGCCCTTCTTCTCCGCTGCGTCCAGCAATTCCTTTACCGCCTCGCGGACAAACGGGCGCCAGGCCTCCATCGACTTTGGCGTGAAGTAGCTGTGCATGACCCGGCGCATCTCCAGATGTTCCGGACGGTCGTGCTGGATGAACTGGTCGCCCTGGTAGTTGCGTACGTATTCGTAGAGACCAAGGTCCGATTCATCGATGGCCGGATACGCTGGGCGCGGGTCGTTTTTGAAGACGGCCGATGAAAAGAATTCGTGGTGCCGGGTCAGCCAGACGAGATCATCGTGGCGCGTAACCACCCACAATTCGTATTTTTCGTTCCAATGCACCGGGTCTTCATCGCGCAGCCGGCCATAGTACACATAGGGATCGGCGATGACTTCCGGAGTGAACATGTCATCCTGAAGCGCGCTGCTCATGATGATCCTCCCTCGTTCACCGTGGTATTTTGTCTTCTATAGAAGACAACCGTTTTTAATTGAAGCGATTGGTCGGGCTGTAGCATATTGTGGCGGCCATGGTCAACGCCGTATCGGCCCAGCGTCGAGGGCAACGGAGGAGTTGTGTCGCCTACGCGAGTTGCTGCGCTCGATGAAAGCCGGCCGCGGCCGGCCAGCCGCACCGGCTCGTCCCCGGTCGCGCAGATTGGTCCGCTGGGAAAGCCCGTCGGCGCAGTCGTTGCGGCAGGAAAAGTTCTCCAGGCGCTGCATGCATCCGACCGCCCATTGAATGCGAGCGAGGTCGCGCGCGCCGCAGGGTTGCATCGCGGGACCGCGTACAACATCCTGAGGACACTGCAGGCCGAGGGCTTTGTCGGCTATGACGAGGCGACCCGCACCTATGCGGTGAGCTTGCGCATCCTCGAATTGGCATATGGCGCGTTGCGACGCAGCGGCCTGATGGACATTGCGCGCCCCCAGATGCATTCGATTTCCGATGCTTACGGCGTGTCGGTTTACCTGTCCAAGGTGCTGGGGCCTTCATCGCTGCTGCTGTTGGATTGGGTCGGTGCCGCGCTTCGTCCCGATCTGTACGTCACGGTCGGCCGTCCGTCCCCGGTCCCGGCGGGAGCATCGGGTATGATCATGGCGGGGTTCGGAAAGAGCAGCGAGGCCGAACTCGAAGCGCTGTTCTCGCACGTCGTGTGGTATCGGAAGCCATCGTTTTCCGAGTTTCTGGCCCGCGTCACAGAGGCGAAGGAAGCAGGATTTGCCGTCGACCGCGGCGCCATGTTTCAGGGGATCACGCTGGTCTCGGTGCCAATCCTGTCGCCAACGTGGGAGCCGCTGCTGATTCTGACTGCGGCAGGGCAGTCGCACGATCTGGATACCGAAACGCTCGGGCCGCTCTGCCGCGCGATGCAATCCGCGGCGGGGCGTCTCTCGGACAGTTTGCCGTTGTTGCGGCTCGGATAGGCGGCGGAACGGACCGATACACAAGACATAACGGACGCAGGAGAGCGCGCGATGGATGTCGGCATGATGATGGTGTTCGCCAGCTATGGCTGGGAGAACTGCTCCGATGCGCGGGTTTGGGACGAGGAAATCCGCCTCGCCCGGCTCGCCGCCGATCTCGGCTTCGACTGCTTGTGGTCGGCCGAGCACCATTTCAACGACTACTCGTTCGTACCCGACAACCTTCAGCTGATGTCGTACCTCACGGCCGCCTGCCCGAATATCGACCTGGGCACCGCCGCCGTGATCCTGCCGTGGCACGACCCGCTGCGCGTCGCCGAGCAGGCGGCCGTTTTGGATCTGCTGAGCAAGGGCCGGCTGCGCCTCGGCCTCGGTCGCGGCTTGGCGCGGCGCGAATTTGCCGCGTTCCGCCTCAGCATGGATGAATCCCGCGAGCGATTTGACGAAGCCGCGCCGATGATCGTCAACGCGCTAAAGACCGGGTTCATCGAGGGCGACGGGAAATTCTACCAACAGCCGCGTACCGAGATCCGCCCGCGGCCGCAGCATTCTTTCGACGGGCGCATCTACGCCGTGGCGTCGAGCGATGACTCGGTCAACTCGGCCGCCAAGCTCGGCGCGCATATGGTGATGTTTGCCGATCGCCCGTGGGAGATGCGGCTGCCGGTGATTGAGCGCGGGCGGCAGTTGCACCGGCAATATCACGGCGGCGAACCACCCTGCGTCATGCTGACCGAGTTCTGCGTCTGCGGCACCGATCTCGCCGCGACCGAAGAAGAAGCCCGCCAGTACCAGGGGAAATTCGTCGAGAGCAATTTCTACCACTACGAATTTCTCGGCGAACACTTCAAGACCGTCAAGGGCTATGACGCCTATCAGCAAAAGGCCGAGATCGCGCGGAAGGGCGGTCTTGAAGGCGCCGTTGCCGGTTTCATGCAGGCTGCGAGCTGGGGAACCCCGGATAAGATCTTACGCGGGCTCGAAGAACGCCGGAAACTCATTGGCGATTTCGAGCTTAATGTCGCGTTCCGCTTTGGTGGCACGCCCTACGGGGTCTGCGAGCGCGGTCTAAAGCTCTTCGCCAAAGAAGTGCTTCCGGTGCTGAAGGCATGGTCGCCGATCAATGTGAAAGAAGCCGCCGAGTGAGCAAGTTAGTCGGAGATTGAAATGTCATTATACAGCACCGAGCCCGTGCGATTTGACGCAATCATCGTGGGTGCCGGGGTCGGCGGTCTCTATGCGATCCATCGCCTGCGAAAACTCGGCCTCAGGGTGCGCGCCTTTGAAGCCGGGGGCGGGGTGGGCGGCACCTGGTACTGGAACCGCTATCCGGGGTGCCGCTGCGATGTCGAAAGCCTGGAATACTCGTATGCCTTCTCCGACGAGCTGCAGCAGGAATGGCACTGGCCCGAGCGCTACGGCACCCAGCCCGAGATCTTGCGTTACATCAACCATGTCGCCGACCGCTTCGACCTGCGGCGCGACATCGAGTTCAACACCCGGGTCAAGGAGGCGGTTTTCGATAACCGGACCGATACATGGACCATCAAGACTGACAAGGGCAAGACCGCGACCGCGCGCTATTGCATCATGGCGACGGGCAATCTGTCGACGCCGCGGAAGCCGAACATCGCCGGTTTGGAGAGCTTCCAGGGCAAGTGGTATCACACCGGTTTATGGCCGCATGAAGGGGTCGACTTCACCGGGTTGCGCGTCGGGGTGATCGGAACCGGCTCGTCAGGCGTCCAGTCGATACCGATCATCGCGAAGCAGGCAAAACACCTCTATGTCTTTCAGCGGACGGCCAATTTCAGCCTTCCCGCGCGCAACGTGCCGATGCCGCCCGACAAGGAGCGCGCGCACAAGGCCGATTATCCGGCACGGCGCCGCGCCGCCTACGACACGCCGTTCGGGATCGCGGGACACCCGCCGCCGGTGAAGTCGGCGCTCGAAGCGACCGAGGAGGAGCGGCGGCGCGCCTATGAAGCGAAATGGACCGAGGGCGGCAGCATCAGCTTCCTGTATTCGTATACGGATTTGCTGGTGAACAAAGAGTCCAACGACACGGCGTCGGAATTTGTTCGCCGAAAAATCCGCGCTACCGTCAAGGATCCCAAGACGGCCGAGTTGCTGTGCCCCAACGACCACCCGATCGGCACCAAGCGGCTTATTCTCGATACCGAATATTACGAGACGTACAATCGCGAAAACGTAACGTTGGTCGATATCAGAGGCAATCCGATCAAGGAAATTACACCAGCCGGGCTGCGGACCGCCGATGCCGAATACGCCCTCGATGCGATCGTCTTCGCGACCGGGTTCGACGCCATGACCGGCGCGATGAAAGAGATCGACATTCGCGCCGGATTGTCGATCCGAGAGAAATGGGAGCACGGGCCTCGTACCTATCTCGGCATCATGATCGCCGGGTTTCCAAACTTGTTCATGATCACCGGTCCGCAAAGTCCCGGTGTCAAAAGCCAGATGATTTTGGCATGCGAACAGCATGTCGATTGGATCGCCGACTGCATGCAATACCTGCACGCACACGGGTTCTCGCACATCGAGGCGGAGCAGGATGCCGAAGACGCCTGGGTGCGGCACAACAACGAAGTCGCCGACCGTACACTCTATCCGTTAGCCAACTCATGGTATGTCGGAGCCAATATTCCCGGAAAACCTCGTGTTTTCATGCCGTACGTCGGCGGTGTCACCGCCTATAAGAAAAAGTGCGACGAAGTTGCGGCCAACGGCTACGAAGGGTTTCGTTTCGGCGTCTCCATTGAAGAGCAACGGTTTGCAGCAAACTGAGGCGGTCCACGACGCGCGGCTTGTGGGCTGATGGCCAAGGACGCAGGGCAGGCTGCAGAGAGGGAGAACGCCGTGCCGGACCCCGGCGTCGGCATTCGGAACGCGGGTCGGAGCGGCGGTGGTGCTTCCGGCAGCGTCCAGTGCGGCACTCAGCAATAGCTGGATGACGCTGCGCGTCAGTATCGGCGACTGGAACGGTGTGCATCCTGCAATCAGCCGGTCCAGCCGTTAGCGCGCTCCGTTTTCGCGCAACCGTTTGACACGGCGGCGATTGGGGTTGCCCAAGCCTTCCTTTACCGCTCGATCCGAGGGTGGGCGATGCAGGAAGGCCGGCAGCGAGCTCGCTGTCGCAGCGCCTTTGCGTCGGGGGCTCTCTTTGCTGGTTCGGCGCGCCCGTTGTACCGAAGCGGCGTTGGCGCTGTTCGGGGACGGATGCGATTTCTGTCCATGCCTCTGGGGCCGGGCGGCGACGTTCTGGTCACTCGCGCCATTGTCATCTTGTGGGGCCGCCGGCACCGGCGGCGCGGACATGGTGCGGAGCGGACACCGGGTCAGCTTCTCGATGTCGCGCAGATAGGCCCGCTCTTCGTCGCTGCAGAAGGCAACCGCAATGCCGGCAGCGCCGGCCCGCGCAGTCCGGCCGATCCGGTGCACATAATCTTCCGGCACGTTCGGCAGCTCGAAATTGATCACGTGAGACACGTTGTCGACGTCGATGCCGCGTGCCGCGATGTCGGTGGCGACCAGCACGCGGGCTTCGCCGTCGCGAAATCCGGCAAGCGCGCGCTCGCGCTGCGGCTGCGATTTGTTGCCGTGAATGGCGGCCGCCGCGATGCCCGCCGCGGCCAGGTGACGGACGACGCGGTCGGCACCGTGCTTGGTTCGGGTGAAAACCAGAACCCGCGCGAAGGCCGGATCGCGCAGCATCGTCGCCAGCATGTCCCGCTTCCGCTCGTTCGGCACGAAGATGACGCGCTGGTCGATCCGCTCCGCGGTTGTTGCCGCCGGCGCGACGACCACCTTGACCGGATCATCGAGATAGTCGTCGGCCAGCAGCGCGATGGCTCGCGGCATCGTCGCCGAAAACAGCAAGGTCTGCCGCTGCGGCGGCAGCAGCTTCACGATGCGCTTCAGCGCGTGGATGAAGCCGAGGTCGAGCATCCGGTCGGCCTCGTCGAGCACCAGAACCTGAACGCCCGCCAGCGTCAGCCAGCGATTTTCGATCAGATCGAGCAGGCGTCCCGGTGTCGCGACGAGAATATCGACGCCGCGCGCCAACTGTTCGCGCTGTCGTCCGATGGGGACGCCGCCGAACACCACCGCCGTCGACAGTGGCGTCCCTACGCCATAGGCGCGGAAGTTGTCGGCGATCTGGCTTGCCAGCTCCCGTGTGGGGCTGAGCACCAGGGCGCGACAGGTTCGCGGCGTCGGTCGTCGCGGGCTGGCGGCCAGCCGCTGGAGGATCGGCAGCGCGAAGGCCGCGGTCTTGCCGGTTCCGGTCTGCGCAATGCCGCATAGATCACGTCCGGCGAGCACCGGCGGAATAGCCTGCGATTGGATGGGTGTCGGGTCCGAGTAGCCCTCCGCGGCGATGGCCTCGAGAAGCGGCGATGAAAGTCCAAGTTCGGAAAACTGCAGCAAGCTGGTATAGCCCTCGTTGATCGGCGACGCGCACCAACGCATCCGCCCAGGTCGGGAGACGACCCGCGCGATAGGGCTGTCCTGATACGGCAGGGGACGAAGACGGGACCATTAGCCCCGCGGACGGGCGGGACGTTCACGCAGGCCCAATCACATGCTCACGGAGCACGAACACTGCGCCGGTCATATGCGCCAGAAACGCACCCCAATCAAGCCCCGACGCCTCGCGGTAGTGTCTCAGTTTGGCCGGCCCCGGAACACCCGCAGGGCGGCCGTCCGGGGATGACCCGGCCATCCGCCAATTATTTCAAGGGGTTCGTGGACCCCCGGATCAAGTCTGGCGGAAGCGAGAGAAAAAAATCGGTTCAACCCGGCAGGACACCCCCCTAGCTTGGCGGCGTCCAGCTGACGCGGACGAAATAGCCGTCTTCCTCGAAATGCGTCTCCAGCTCACCATGGAAGGCGCGCTTGATCGTCTCGCCGATGCGGCGCGGCAGGTGGATGTCGGTCGTGCTGATCGTGATCCCCTCGACATCCGCTTCGATGCCCATGATGCGATTGAGCGGATGCTCCTTCCTCTCGACTTGTTCCTGGTGTTGTGCGAGGCGGATCATCTCCTCCTTGTGCTCGACGGCGGCGGGAGCGTGCAGCGTCACAATGCCGGCGGGGAAGTGGTCGTTGATGCGCCGGCAGGCGGCGCACAGCTCCTCATGGGCGCCTTCTTTTTTTGCCAGCCATTGCCAGCGTCCGTCATGAAAAACGGCGCCGCATTGCGGGCAAACGGTCCCCTCGTGCAGCTTCTTCTTGCCCTGATAGGGGTCGAGGATGTTATCGAACTGGGCGTGTCCGGCGATCCGGCGATCGCGGGATGCGCCGGCCGGTCGGCGCAGCGGTATGTGCGTCGTTTTCATATCGACTCCTTTACGCTTAACGATGTCGTCATGCAGGCGGGCTCCACGGCTCGGCGGCGCCGAGCGCGTATAGGCCTTTCATCAGCTTGTCGTGCAGATCGATTTCTTCGGCGAGATCGCTGATCATCGCCGCGTCGGACAGGTTGGCCGCCGCCGCCAGCGCCTCATCCCAATCGCCTCTCGCATAATCGCCGCTCCCGATGCGCATCGTCGCCCAGAGTTTGCGCCGGAGGTCGGCAGGCAAATTCTCGACCGCCCCGCGCAGGGCCTGGGACGCCGGCAGGTCAGCCGGCATTGCGCCGAAGCCGAGCGCGCCCGCCGGGTGATGCTGGCCGCGCGCCGGCGTCGGTTCGCCAAGCTCCGCCTCCGGCACCGGCGCGAGCGCCTGATCGCGAGCCTCGCGCGCCGATGCAGCCAGTTCCGCAATACGGCGGGCTTCGAGGATGTCGATTTCATGCAGCATGGCCGCCTTCCTCATTGCCAGTGAAATGCCGCCGGACGCGGCGACGGTTCGGCGAGCACCTCCTCGGTCCGGTATTCGTATTCTGCATCCGACAGGCGCCGGCGGAGCTTTCGTGCGACAGCCTCGGCCTCGGCGTGCCGGGCGAAGAGATGCGCTGCCGCGGCCGGCCCGAAGCCAAGCCCTCGAAGCCCGTTTCTTCCCGCCAGTGCGAAGTGTTGCAGGTAGGTCGTTGCCAATTCGCCGCGGCGATCGACCCGGGCGACGACAAAGCGCGGTACCTCATTCGTCATCGGCTTTCTCCGGCTGGCTTCACAGGCATCGCGCCGCACCCGGATGCACGATGGCGCCGCGCATCGACGAGTGCTTTGACATGGGTCAAGCCATAGGCGGCGGCTCGTGGCCAAGCGGCTCAATCGGCGGCTAGCAGAGCCGGCGCCGCGATTAAGGGTCGGCACGTTGCCCGCCTTTGACCTGCCTCAAGGCGGCAACCCGAATCTCGGCGCAGAAGAGCGGCAACGGAAGATCGAACCCGAACCGTGGTCGGAGCGGCGCGATGTTCTCGCATCGGATCAAGCTTTTCTCGCTATTTGGTTTTCAGGTCTGGATCGACGCGTCGTGGCTGCTGATCGGGGCGCTGATCGCCTGGACCCTGGCCGTCGCCGTTTTCCCCAACAGTCTTCCCGGCCTTGCCGCCCCGACCTATTGGTGGATGGCGGTTCTCGCGACGATCGGCCTGCTGTTTTCAATCGTTTTTCACGAGACCGCGCACTCGCTGGTCGCGCGCCGCTACGGCATCGAGATCAAAGGGATCACCCTGTTCATCTTTGGCGGGGTTGCGCAGATGGCGGGCGAGCCGGGCAGCGCCCGCGCCGAGTTTTTGATGGCCGCGGCCGGGCCGCTTTCGAGCCTGTTCCTCTCGGGAACGCTTTTTGCTCTTTCAGCCATCAACGATGGGCATAGCGGGCCGCCAACCATCGGCGCCGTGCTGTGGTATCTCGGCTCGCTCAACCTGATGCTCGGCCTGTTCAACCTCGTTCCGGCCTTCCCATTGGATGGGGGCCGCATGCTGCGCGCGGCCTTATGGGCCTGGCAGCAGAACATCGGCCGGGCGACCCGGATCGCGGCGGCGGCCGGCAACGGCTTCGGCATATTTCTGATCGTGCTCGGCACGCTGCAGGTGTTGCGCGGCAACTTTATCGGCGGCATGTGGCAATTTCTGATCGGCATGTTCTTGCGCACCGCCGCCAACGCCGAATATCAGCAAACCATGGCGCAGCGTGTGCTCGCTGACGTTTCGGTTGCGCAGGTCATGACCCCCGATCCGATCGCCATCCCGCCCGAGCTCCCGGTCTCCGAGTTTATCGAGGCGTACGTCTATCGTTATCATCACCGCGAATTCCCGGTGGCTCGCGACGGCGTCCTGCTCGGCAGGGTCGGCACCAAGCAGGTTGCAGCGCTCGATCGCAGCCTTTGGCTGCGCACCGGGGTTTCTGACGTGGCTCTCGCCTGCACGCCGGAAGACACGATTGCGCCGACCGCGGGGATACTTGATGCGATCAGGCAGATGTCCACGAATAAGCGCAGCCATTTGTTCGTGATCCACGACGGGCGACTGATCGGGGTCCTCTCTCAGCGCGATCTGATGGAACTTCTCTCGATCAAACTGGAGCTTAGCCTCGACCGAAACCGGCCGGCCAGCCGGCGCCGGCCCTCTTGGACCAAGGCTGAGCCGAGTTGAAGAGGGGCCGGGACAGGCGCGTGCTCCGATGGCGACGAGGCAACATAGCATCCTGACGATCGATGGTGTTGCGGCGCTGCTCGACGCGCTGCGCCGCCGCGGCTATCGCGTTATCGGCCCGACTGTACGCGACCAGGCAATCGTCTACGACGATATAACCTCGCTTGCCGATTTGCCCCGGGGCTGGACGGACGAGCAGGGAGCCGGTCGTTACCGGCTCGCTCGCCGCGACGACGATGCCGTTTTCGGATTTGCGGTCGGACCGCACTCCTGGAAGAAATTCCTGCATTCGCCTGCGCAGCGGCTGTGGCGCACCGAACGATCGGCGGACGGCGTGCGCATCATCGCCGAGCCGGTTTCCGCCAAACCGCTGGCCTTTGTCGGCGTGCGCAGTTGCGAGCTCCACGCGATCGCGATCCAAGACCGCGTGCTGCTCGAAGGGGCCTATCCCGACCAGCATTACCGCGCCCGGCGCGAAGCGGCGTTTCTCGTCGCCGTCAATTGCACGGAGCCGGGCGGCACCTGCTTTTGCGCGTCGATGAATACCGGGCCGAAGGCGCTGGGCGGATACGACCTGGCGCTGACCGAAATCGCGGCGGAAGGCGAGCGCCGATTTGCCGTCGATGTCGGCAGCGCGGCGGGCAGCGGGCTCCTCGCTGAGCTACCGCACCGTGCTGCGACGCCGGGCGAGACAGCCGCCGCAGAGGCCGCCATCGCCGGTGCGACCGGGCGGATGGGGCGCGCCATGCCCGATGCCGACGAGGTTCCGGCGCTGCTGCGGCGCAACCTCGATCATCCGCGTTGGGAGGAGGTGGCCGACCGCTGCCTCACCTGCGGCAACTGCACGATGGTTTGCCCGACCTGTTTCTGCACAACGGTCGAGGACGTCGCATCGCTCGACGGCTCGGCGAGCGAGCATGTGCAGCATTGGGATTCCTGCTTCACGATGGATTTTTCGTACTTGCATGGCGGCAGCGTTCGCGCCTCGCCGCGGTCGCGCTACCGGCAGTGGATGACGCACAAATTATCGACCTGGTGGGACCAGTTTGGCACTTCGGGCTGCGTCGGCTGCGGCCGCTGCATTAGCTGGTGTCCGGTGGGGATCGACATTACCGAAGAGGTTGCGGCCATTCGTGGCTCGGACAGCGCCGCTCGGGGCCGGGAAGGGTGATGCCATGGAAATCCGTGGGCTCGACAGACTGATTTGCGAGCACCCCTTTTTTGCGGGAATGTCGCTGGATTACTGCGATCTCATCGGTGGATGCGCCCGCAATGTCCGCTTTGACACGGGGAGGTATTTGTTCCGCGAAGGGGAGCCCGCCAATGAATTCTTCCTGATCCGTCACGGTCGGGTGGCGCTGGAGCTGACGGCGCCAGAGCGCGGGTCAATCCGTTTTTTGACCCTCAATGCCGGCGAGATTGCCGGCGTCTCATGGCTCGTGCCGCCCTATCGCTGGCTTTATGATGCGCAGGCGCTGGAGCTGACGCGCGCGGTCTCGATCGACGGGGCCTGCCTGCGGCAGAAAGCCGAGGAAAACCATGATTTCGGCTACGAGATGATGAAGCGCTTCATGACGATGCTGGTGCAGCGTCTGCACGCCGCGCAGCTTCAGATACTCGATGTCTATGGCGCGCGTGCCTGAGGCAGCATCGGTTCCGATCGTTGCGCGGGTGCGCGCCCGGCGCCGCGAGACGCACGACACCTGGACGTTGTCGATCGAGGCGGGAGAATTCGCGTTCGAACCCGGCCAGTTCAACATGCTCTATGCGTTCGGCATCGGCGAAATACCGGTCAGCCTCAGCGGCGATCCGGGCGCGCCCGGCCCACTCATCCATACGGTGCGCGCGGTCGGTTCGGCATCGCAGGCGATAACGCGGTTGCGACCAGGCGACCCGATCGGCCTGCGCGGGCCGTTCGGCACCGCTTGGCCGGTAGACGAAAGCACAGGGAGCGACGTGCTCGTCATCGGCGGCGGGCTCGGCCTGGCGCCGTTGCGTCCGGCGATCTATCGGTTGCTGGCCGAGCGGGACCGATACGGTCAGATCGCGGTGCTGTACGGCACCCGCAGCCCCGCCGATATCCTCTACCGGCGCGAGATCGAACGCTGGCGGCGCCGGCTCGACACCGCGGTCGAGGTGACCGTCGATCACGCGGACGCTGGATGGCATGGCCACGTCGGCGTCGTCACGAGACTGATCGACCGCGCCGCGTTCGATCCGGATCATGCCGTGGCGCTGGTCTGCGGCCCTGAGATTATGATGCGGTTTGCTGCCAACACGCTGCAGGCTGCTGCCATCGCTCCGGAGCGCATCTACGTGGCGATGGAGCGCAACATGAAATGCGCGATCGGACAGTGCGGCCATTGCCAATTCGGCCCGACCCTGGTTTGCCGCGACGGCGCGGTGATGCGCTACGATCGCGTTCGACCCCTGCTCACCGTGCGGGAGTTGTGAGATGGCGGCGGCAAGCGCGCGTAGGCCAAGACTGGCGGTCTGGAAATTCGCGTCCTGCGACGGCTGTCAGCTGAGCCTCCTCGATTGCGAGGATGAGCTGCTGATGGTCGCGGAGCGGATCGAGATCGCCTATTTTCCCGAAGCCGCCCGGCGAATGCTGCCGGGTCCTTATGATTTGTCGCTGGTCGAGGGCTCGATCACCACCCCGGCCGATGCCGAACGCATCCAGCGGGTGCGCCGCCAGTCGCGCCGGCTGGTGACGATCGGCGCCTGTGCGACGGCCGGCGGCATCCAGGCATTGCGCAACTTTGCCGATATTCGCGAGTACGCGGCCGCGGTTTATCCGTATCCGGAATATCTGGAGACGCTCGCCACCTCGACACCGATCAGCGCTCATGTGCCGGTCGATTTCGAGTTGCGCGGCTGCCCGATTGACAAGGGCCAGCTGCTCGAAGTCATCAAGGCGTTCCTCGCCGACCGCAAGCCGGCGGTCCCCGGGCACAGCGTCTGCATCGACTGCAAGCGCCGCGGCAACGTCTGCGTCATGGTAGCGAGCGGTACGCCCTGTCTCGGCCCGGTCACGCATACCGGCTGCGGTGCGATCTGCCCCTCGTATGATCGCGGCTGCTATGGCTGTTTCGGGCCGGTGGCCGGCGCGAATACCGCCGCCCTGGCCAAGGAGTTCGCCGCACTTGGCGTCGCGCGACGCGACATCGCCCGGCTATTCCAGACCTTCAACGCCGCCGCCGGGGCATTTCGCGACGAGGCGGAGAGACATGGCGACTAGGACGATCAACGTCGATTATATTGCGCGGGTCGAGGGCGAAAGCTCGCTCCAGCTCGACATTCGCGATGGCGTCGTCGATCGCGTCCGCCTCAGCATCTTCGAGCCTCCGCGCTTCTTCGAAGCCATGCTGCGCGGTCGCCGGTTCGACGAAGTGCTCGACATCGTCGCGCGCATCTGCGGCATCTGTCCGATCGCCTATCAGATGAGCGGGGTTGCCGCGATCGAAAACCTGCTCGGCATCGAGGTCGAGCCGCCAATCCATGCGCTGCGCCGCCTCCTCTACTGCGGCGAGTGGATCGAGAGCCATTCGCTGCACGTCGCGATGCTGCACGCGCCCGATTTTCTCGGATACTCCGACGCGATGGCGATGGCGCGGGATCACGGCGACGCCGTGCGGCGCGCGCTGGCGCTGAAGAAGGCCGGCAACGATCTTTTGCGCCTTCTCGGCGGCCGGGAGATTCACCCGGTCAATGTGCGCGTTGGCGGCTTCTACCGGGTACCGACCCGCGCCGAGTTTGCGCCCGTGGCCGAGTCGCTAAAGCGGGCGCGCGATCACGCCATCGCGACCCTGCGCTGGGTGGCAACGTTCCCATTTCCCGACTGCACTCGCGACTACGAGTTCGTAGCGCTGCGTTATCGGGACGAATATCCGATGAACCGCGGCCGAATTGTCTCTTCGGCCGGGCTCGATATCGCAGCCGCCGACTACGAGGACGAGTTTCTCGAGCGGCAGGTGCCTTATTCGACGGCGCTGCGTTCGGCGCTACGGCGGCGCGGCGCCTATCTGGTGGGCGCAATGGCCCGCTATGCACTCAACTATGACCATCTGCCGGAAGAGGTTCGCGCGCTTGCCGGCAGTGCGGGCCTCGGTGCGGTATGCCGCAACCCGTTCCAAAGCATCCTCGTGCGCGCGGTAGAAGTGATTTACGCCTGTAGCGAGGCGCTGCGGCTGATCGCGGATTACGAGCCGCCGGCACGGCCATTCGTCGCCGCCGAGCCGCAAGCCGGCACCGGCTGCGGTTGCACCGAGGCGCCGCGCGGAATCCTTTATCATCGTTATCGGACCGATTCCGATGGGGTGATACAGGAGGCAAACCTCGTGCCGCCGACCGCGCAAAACCAGGGGATCATCGAAGAGGATTTGCGGCAGGTGGCGATGGCGGGGCTCGATCTCGACGAAGACCAGTTGAAGGCCAATTGCGAGCAAAGCATCCGCAATCACGATCCGTGCATTTCCTGCGCGGCGCATTTCCTGACGCTCAGGGTCAACCGGTCATGAGCGGCGGCGATCGGTATAGCGTGCTCGTCGCGGCTATCGGCAATCCGGATCGAGGCGACGACGGGGTTGGACCGGCGATCGCCAATCGGCTCCGCGACCGCGTGCCGACAGGCGTTCGCGTCCTCGAATGCGGCGGCGACCTGCTCGAACTGATCAACGAATGGACGGGCTCCGCAGCGGCGATCCTGATCGATGCGTCCGACCCAGCTGGCGATCCCGGACGCATCCGCCGCCTCGATCTGAGCAGCAGTCGGCTGCCCGCCGATTTCGCGCAAAATTCGACGCACGCGTTCGGACTTGCCGAAACCGTTGAGTTGGCGCGCGCGCTCGGGCAGTTGCCGGCGCGACTCGCCGTCTACCTCGTCGAGGGCGAGCGGTTCGAGATCGGCGTGTCATTGTCGCCGCGGGTCGCGGAGGCCGTCGGGAAGGCGACGGAAGCAATCCTCGCCGAGCTTTCGCGAATGGCCGCGGGCTAGGCGGAGCAGGGCTTGGCGACATGCATGAGACGGCGCTCGTGCGCGATATCGTTCATCAAATGGTGGAGCTCGCGCGGTCGAATGGCGCCCGGCGGATCACCCACGCAAAACTTTGGCTCGGCGCGCTGAGCCATCTCTCGGCCGAGCATTTTCGCGAGCACTTCACCGTGGAGGCCCGAGGCACCGTCGCCGCCGGCACGCTCCTCGATATCGAGGTTTCGGACAACGCCCACGACCCCGACGCTCAGCACGTGCGGCTCGAAAGCGTCGAACTCGACGTTGATTGAGCGCGGCCATCGTCGCCGCGCCGCCACGAGGTCTGGGCTTCGGCGCCGGTCACCAGGTCAAGCAGCTCGGTGGTGATCTGGTCCTGCCGGGCCTGGCTCGCCTCGCGGCGCAATCCTTCGAGCCTGTCCGTTATGTTGTCGTGCGCCGACTGCATTGCCGAAAAGCGCGCGGCGTTTTCGCTTGCGAGCGATTCGACCGCCGCCTCGGTCAACAGCGAGAAGACGTAATCGGCGATGAGCTTCTCCAGCAAGCGTTCGGCCGGGATGTTGTGCAGCGGCGGCAGCCGCAGGCGCGCCGGAGCGAAGCCGGCGAGATCGACCGGAAAGATCCACCGCCGCTCGATCGTCATCTCCCGGCTTTGGCCCTGCCGGGCAAACATCACTTCGACCCGCCTGATGTCGCCGGCCGCAATACCGCGGTAGAGTTGGGCCGTCAGCCGCCGCGACGTTTCGGCGACCGCTTCCGGCCGGGTCGCCATCGGGTAGGTCCAGGCGGTCGCCAAGCCTCGCTCTTCGGCAGCGACAAGACCGCGCGTGCCCAGGATGAAGAGCCGATCGCGGCGATCGAGCGCAGCCGTCGCGGCATCGAGCAAGCGTTCGTTGAAGCCGCTGACGAAACCATGCTCCGAGGTAAACAAGACCAGGCTTCGGCGGCCCCGCTCGGTCGCGCGCCGCGCTGTCGGCTCCGGCATCAGCAGAAGGGCCGCGCCGATGCCTCTCGCCATGGCTTCGGCATAGCCGCGGATGCCCGGCAGCATCTGCTGCGTGCGCTGGACGCGCATGGTGGCGAGCGAGCGCATCGCCCCGACGATTTCGCGCAACTCGACCATGCTGGCGATATGCGCCTCGATCTCGGCGACGCGCGTCACGGCTGACCGCCCGTCGGCTGCGACTGGAGGGAGCGGGCGAGGGTGGTCAGCGTCGCCAGAAGACGATCTTCGAGTTCGGGAGACAACACCGCGGCCTGGTCGTCGAGCGCGAGGATGTCGGGACAGTGTGCCAGAAGCCATTCGTGCAACGCGGCGCGATAGCTTTCGACGCCATCAAGCGGCACCACGTCGAGCGCGCCCTTGGCGGCAGCGAACAGCAGGGCAACCTGCTCGCCGAGTGGCAGCGGCGCGAATTGTGGCTGGCGCAGCACGGCGCGAATCCGCTGCCCGTGCTCGATGACCTTTCGGGTGCGCTCATCGACCATCGTGCCGAAACGAGTGAACACTTCGAGTTCCAGGAACTGTGCGTACTCAAGCCGCAGGCTTTCGGACAATGCCTTCAGCACGGGAGCCTGGGTCTTGCCGCCGACGCGCGAGACGCTTTTGCCGACATCGATCGCCGGCTTCTGATCCTCATAGAACAGCCGCGGTTCCAGATAGATTTGGCCATCGGTGATCGAGATCAGGTTGGTGGGGATATAGGCGCTGATATTGCCGGCCTGGGTTTCGGCGACGGGCAACGCGGTCAGCGAGCCGCCGCCGCACGCCGGACCGAGCTTTGCCGCCCGCTCCAGCAGGCGCGAGTGGATGTAGAAGATATCGCCGGGGTACGCCTCCCGCCCCGGCGGGCGCCGCAGCAGCAGCGACAACTGGCGATAGGCGGCGGCGTGCTTGGTGAGGTCGTCGATGACCAGCAGCACGTCGCGGCCCTGTGCCATGAAGTATTCGCCGATCGAGCACGCGCTGTAGGGCGTCAGCCACTGCAAGCCCGGCGGCGCATCGCTTTCTCCGATGACGAAACAGCACCGCTCCGGCGCGCCGTAACGCCGAACCGCGTCGATGACCTGAGCGACCGACGAGGTCTTCTGGCCAATCGCCGCATAGACGCAGATCACGTCGCTGGAACGCTGGTTGATCATCGTGTCGATGGCGATTGCCGTCTTGCCGGTGCCGCGATCACCGATGATCAATTCGCGTTGGCCGCGCCCGAGCGGGATCATCGCGTCCACAACAAGCAGCCCCGTCGCCAGCGGCCGGCTTACCAAGGCGCGATCGACAATCGGGGGCGCCGGCTGTTCGATCGGCGCAAAATTCTCGGCGGCAATGGTGTCGCCGCCGTCCAGCGGCATTCCGAGAGGGTCGACCACGCGGCCTAACAGCTCGGCACCGACCGGCGTGCGCACGACCTCGCCAGTCCCGTGAACTGTGCTGCCCGCCGCTATTGCGGCGTCGCCGCCCAGCAGCACGCAACCGATTGTCTCCTCGTCGAGGTCGACGGCGAGCCCGCGCACGCCGCCCGCGAGGATCAGCAATTCATCGAGCCGCGTGTCGGGGAGGCCGGTCACGGTGGCGACACCGTCGCCGACATGGACCACCCTGCCGATCCGTTCGAGCCGCGGCTCCAGCGCTGCGCTGGCGATGCGCTCGCGGCTCTTGCTGAGCCAGGCCCGCAGATCGTCAGTGAGCGTTGCCATTCGCCTCGATCTCCGCGCGCATCGCATCCAGCGCGGTCTGCCAGGAGAACCGCAGGATCGCATTGGGGAAATGCAGCTCAGCACCAGCGATCAGCCCGGCATCGACGCCGTATTCGACGGCGATGTCGCTGCCGAAACTACGTCTGAGACGAGCGCTCCAAAGCTCGATGACATCGGCTGGCAGCGCCGCGGCCGTGACGACTTTGAGAGCAACGCCGTTCGCCAGCTGACGCCTGAGGGCATCCACCTGGGCCGTGGGCAGATCGGCCAGGTAGTGTTCGATCCGCTCGATCCATGCCTCGGCGCGCAGCACCATCGGCACTTGCGCAAGCAGCCGACCGGCGATCTGCGCCCCGAGGTCGAGCGCCTCTCGCTGAGCTTCGGTCAACGCACGTGCGCGTTCATGGTTCAAACCCTTGCGTGCGTCGGCAAGCAGTTCCGCTGCCTCGCGATCAGCCTGCTCGCGTCGGGAAGCGGCTTCTTGTTCCGCACGCGCTATCGCATCCTTGATCGCCGCCGCGCGCTCGCCGGCGATGCCGTTCCGCTCGGCCGCGACCGCCGCGCGCTCGGCCTCTACGTGTGCTTCCGCCTCGTGGACCTCTGCAAACTGCTTTTCGATTTCTGCCCGGCGGGCATCGACCAAACCCAGGACGGGCTTGTAGAGAAATCGATGCAGCAGCCAGACGAGGATCGCGAAATTGACCGTCTGCAGCGCGAAGGTCGACCAATCGAAATGCATCGTCAGCCGGCATACGGATTGGCGAACAGCAACAGCAAGGCAACGACGAGGCAATAGATCGCCATCGTCTCGATCATCGCGAGGCCGACGAAGAGGGTGCGCGAAATCGTTCCCGCCGCCTCGGGCTGTCGGGCAATTGCATCCATCGCGGCGGCGACCGAACGGCCTTCGGCCAGAGCCGGGCCGATCGATCCGATGGAAACGGCAAGGGCGGCCGCCGCGACGCTGATCAGCTTGATGTCCATCGATTTTCCTCCTCGCTAACCGGCGTCATCGACCGCGGCGCCGATGAAGACCGTCGCGAGCACCGTGAAGATGTAGGCCTGTACCAGCCCGACCAGGATTTCGAGCGCCATCAGCGGGACGGGAACGAAAAGCCCGGCAAGACCGATGATCAGCGCGATTACGAACTCGCCGCTCATCACGTTGCCGAAGAGCCGCATCATCATCGAGAAGGTGCGCGTGACCTCCGAGACGATGTTGAGCGGCAGCATGACGAGCTTCGGCTCAGCAAAGCTTGCCAGATAGCCAAGGACCCCGCGGCTGCGAACGCCGTAAAAATGCACCGCAAGGAAGACGATCAGCGCCAGCGCGGCCGGCGTCTCCAGCGTGGCTGTCGGCGCCTGGACGCCGGGCAGCACGCCGGACAAGTTGGCGGCGACGAGAAAGATAAACAGCGTTCCCAGCAAGGGTAGGAAGGGCCGCGGCTGCTTGCGCACGACCTCCTCGAGCTGCCCCATGATGCCGGTGACGACCAGTTCGAGTACAGCCTGGCCGCGGCCCGGGCGCAGCGCGAGGCGCAAGGTAACGAACCGCGAGGCAAGCGCCAGTGCCGCCATAATCGCCCACGTCGTCAGCACCGGGCGGGTGATGTTGACCGGCCCGATGTGAAAAAGGACCGTGGTGATGAGCGGAGATGCCCTCATCCAGCGACCCTCCGCGCCCAGCGCAGCGCCACACTGCGCGCGACCAGGAACCCGAAAAACGCGCCGAGTAGAGGGAGCGCGCCGAACCGCGCCGCCGCGGCAAAAAACAAGGCCGCCCCCACAAGACGGCCGAGCGTCAGCGCCGCCGGCGTGAGGCGGCCCGGACCGGAAGAGAGGAAGCCGACCGTCGCTCGGAGCACGGCAAAATAGGCGGCGCCTAAAAGCAGGCCCCCGGCCGTCCAGGCGGCGGCGAGTGAGGCAAGCGCGACCGAGCCTGTCATTCGCGGTGCATCCTCTTCCACGCCATCCAGCAGCCGAGCGTGAGCCCGGCAAACAGCAATCCCAGCGTCCAAAAAATTCCGGAGCCGAGCGAGCGGTCGAGCCAGCGGCCAACAAAAATTCCGGCAAGGGTTGGGGTCACGATTGTCCAGCCCAGCGCGCCGATCATGGCCAGGTTCTGCCCGATCGAGCGCTCGCCCTCGCGTTGCCAGCGCTGCTGGCGGCCGCGACGCAGCTTGACCGCCTCGTCCAGGCGCTCCGGATGATCGGGGTGCTCGACCGTCGGCGACTTCATGAATTGAGTTCTGAATTGGGCGAGGCGGCGATCACGCCGGGCATCATCGTCGTGCCGCCGGGCCGCAAGAACCGTTCAATCCGGCGGATCGCCGCGAGATAGAGGCGCTGCGCGTCGGTTCGCGCCGCTTGCTCGTCGGCCGCTTCCTGGCGAAAACGCGAAATAACCTCGGCTTCGAGGCGGAGCAGATCGTCGCCTGGAACCGCTTCGGGCGTTGCGATTGAGATTTCCTTGCCGCCGCGCACCTCGAGCATGCCGCCGCGCGCCGCAACATGATGTTCAAGGCTCTCCTCGTCGCGCCACGACACAACCGAGACTGCGAGCGCGGTTATGAAGTCCGCATGCCCGGGGAGAATGCCAAAGGCTCCGGTTTCGTCTTCGGCGCGGAGATGGGCGACCCGATCCGTTGCGATGACAACCGCGAGCGGCGTGACGATGGTGAGCCTCATGAGAGCGCCCCCTGGGCTTCCTTTTGCCGCGCTTCCTCGAAGTCGCCCACCATGTAAAGGGAGGCTTCGGCCCAGCCATCCGCTTCGCCATCGAGAATCGCGCGGCATCCGGCCAGCGTCGCATCCAGGTTCACGGTGCGGCCCGGTTTCCCTGTGAAGGGCACGGTTATCATGAAGGGTTGGGTAAGAAATCGCATCAGGTGACGTGCCCGCCGGACGGCGGTGCGGTCCGTGGCGCTCAACTCTTCGATCCCGAGCAGCGCGATGATTTCCTGAAGCTCGCGGTAATGCGCGATGGTCTTCCGGACCTCCTGGGCAATCCGGTAATGCGCTTCGCCCACCAGGCGAGGGTCGAGCAGGCTGGAGGTCGAGGCCAGCGGATCGATCGCCGGGTACATGCCTTCGCTCGCCATCGTCCGCGACAAGACGATGGACGAGTCGAGGTGGCTGAAAATCTCGGCAACCGCAGGGTCGGTGAAGTCGTCGGCCGGGACGTAGACCGCCTGGATCGAGGTGATTGCGGCGCCAGAGACCGAGGCGATCCGTTCCTCGAACTCCGCGATCTCCGTAGCCAGCGTGGGTTGATAGCCGACCCGAGACGGCAGCCGCCCGAGCAGCCCCGACACTTCTCCGCCCGCTTGCACCAGCCGATAGACATTGTCGATCAGCAGCAGCACGTTCTCATGCGCGGCATCGCGAAAATATTCGGCGATTGCGAGCGCGGTCAGTCCGGCTCGCCAGCGCGCCCCGGGCGGCTCGTTCATCTGACCGAACACAAGAGCGGTGCGGTTGAGCACGCCGGCCTGGCTTAGCTCCAGAAACAACTCGTGCCCTTCTCGCGAGCGTTCGCCGATCCCTGCGAAAACCGAGATGCCCGCATGGCGCTCCACGGTCGTGCGGATCAGCTCCATGATCAGCACTGTCTTGCCGACGCCGGCGCCACCGAACATCGCGGCCTTTCCACCAGCGACGAGCGGTGCGAGGAGGTCGATGACCTTCATGCCGGTGTGGAATATTTCTCGCGTGCCTGTTTGGCGGTCGAGCGATGGCGCCCGCGCATGGATTGGCCGCCGTTCGATGTCGGCGGAGAACGGCGCGCCGCGATCAACGGGCTCCCCGACGGAATTGAGCAACCGCCCGAGAACCGCCTCGCCAACAGGCGAGCGGACCGGACTGCCGAGTGGATATGCCTTGGTTCCGCGTCTCAGCCCGGCCGTATCGCCGAGCGAAACCGCACGGATCAGGCGAGGCCCAACATGCTGCTGTACTTCAGCCAGCAGCGGCTGGCCGACGTCCCACTCTATCTGCACCGCCTCATTGATTGCCGGCAGCTTGCCGCCCGCAAAGGCAACATCGACGACCGAGCCATGAACGGCAGAAACGACGCCGCAAATCGAATCGGAGGAGAGCACAATCGGGCCTCCGGGTCTCACAACATTTCGTTGTCCCTAATACGTCGCCGGCCTGCCGACGCACGTTGACCTGAATCAAGCCGAGCCCTGCTCGGCCGTATTTTAGCGCGGTTCGGCGGCTGTCCGGATAAGCGATTGAGCCACATCAATGAGGCCGAGCTCGATCCGTGGGAAATGCGCTCGTCGTCCGCTCGGAGCGACGTGCGATGTTTGCCCTGATCTATATTCTGACGATTGTCATCGCGGGATTGCCGCTCGCGGTCACGTTGCTGCAATGGCGCGCCGGAACCACAGCGCCGTTGCATCGGATCTATCGGGACCTGCTCTCGGTTGGCGGCGTAGTCCTCGGGATCGCGATCGTCGAGATCGTTTTCAGGGTTTCGCTGCAGAATTACTGGTTCGGCGAGCTCGGGCAGCAATACCGCTACTGGCTCGCGCTCGGGCTGCGCTGCGCCATTTTCATGGCAGTGTTCGTGGCCGTGGGGCTGTTCGCCGGGTTCAACCTGCGTGCGCTCAACCACCTCGTCCCAGGCCTTCCGCGCAGCGCCCCGTGGCTTCTCGGTTTTGTGTTCTCGGCGATCGTCGGGCTCGGCGCGATCGATCTGTGGGTGCCGCTGCTCGGCTTTCTCGGTGCCGCGCCGTCCGGGACCACCGATCCCGTCTTCGCCAAGGACCTGTCGTTCTACCTTTTGGCACTGCCGCTTTATGACGGTCTCATCGACCTCTCGCGAATTGTCCTGATCATCATGCTGGCGGTTTGGGCATTTGCGGGATTATGGCTTTACCCGCGCCTCGCCGAGCCATGGGAGATCACGCTTCCGGCGGAGCTCGGGCGATCCGATGAGGATCGTCGGGCATGGAACCGATCGGCCATACAGCTACGCTTTCGACCCCGGCAACATGACCGCTGGCTGCGGCAAGGGGCGATCCTGGCGATGCTGTTCTGCCTGGTGTCGGCCGCGGCTCGCTACCTTGGGCGCTTTCACCTGGCGATCGATGGCCATTCGCGCGTTGTCGCCGGCGCATCCTATGTCGACATCCATTTCTGGTTGCCGGCTTACCACGCCGTCATCGGATGCTGGCTCGCGGCGGCTATCGTCTTTGGCATCGCGGCGTCCGCTTGGGGGTTCCGGCGCTGGCTGCTCGCCGCGCCGTCGCATTGGATCGCGCCGGTCACCGTTTTTGCTTCGATTTTTGTGGCGGCCGGGGTCATCCCGGAGATCGTCGAGCATCTTTACGTAGACCCGAACCAGATCACGCTGGAACAGCCGTATCTGCTGCGCAGCATCGCGGGCACGCGCGCGGCCTTCAATCTCGACGGGCCGAATGTCGAGGAGCGCGCGTTCGCGGTCTCGGCAAAGCCGCTTGCCGCGGCCGACCTCGAGGCCAACGCGCTCACGCTGCAGGACGCGCGCATCTGGGATTGGCGCGCGCTCGAACCCCAGCTGCAGCAGACCCAAGGGTTGCGCCCCTACTACACCTTCTCCGGTGTCGATATCGACCGCTACACGATCGGCGGCGCCGAGCGCCAGGTGATGATCACGGCCCGCGAGCTCGATGTGGAGAAGCTGCCGCAAGCGGCCAAGGTATGGGTCAACCTCGCCCTAAAATACACGCACGGCTATGGCGTGGTGGCGGTTCCCGTCAACGAGATGGATGGCCGCGGCAACCCGGTCCTCTGGGCGCACGATATCCCCGTCGAGGCCAAGGGCGACCTCCGCGTCACCCATGGCCAGATCTACTACGGGCGATCGACCAACGATCGCGTCTACACGGGCACAACAGAACAGGAATTCGACTTCCCGAAGGGCGACGCCAACGCAGAAACGGTCTATGCGGGCAGCGGTGGAATTGCGCTGTCCAGCCTTTGGCGCAAGCTGGTCATCGCCCACGAGTTTGATGGGCTGCGTCTTTTCATTTCCGGGTACTTCACGCCCGCAAGCCGGGTGCTGATCCGGCGCAACGTGTCCGACCGGGTGCAGCGTCTCGCGCCGTTCCTGACGTTCGACAGCGATCCCTACATCGTCGCCAATGGCGATCACTACGCCTTCATCATCGACGGTTACACCAGCTCCGCCAACTATCCCTACAGCGAGGCCTATGAGGGCTCGCGCTTCGCGTTTCACGGGCAGAACTACCTGCGCAACTCGGTGAAGGCGGTTGTCGACGCCTATAACGGCACGGTCACCTTCTACGTCTTCGATCAAAGCGACCCGATTATCCGCGCCTACCAGCGGATGCTGCCGCAATTGTTCCACGACGGCGGCACGATGCCCGACAGTCTGCGCCGGCACATCCGCTATCCAGAGGATTTGTTCGCGGCGCAGGCCGAGATGTACGGCACCTACCACATGACCAATCCGACGACGTTCTATAACCGTGAAGATCGCTGGCAGGTGCCGCGCGAGCTCTACCGGGCGAGCGAAATCGAGATGGCGCCGTATTACGTGCTGGCGCAGCTGCCGCAGGCCGCGAAACCGGAATTTATGCTGATGCTGCCGTTGTCGGTTTACGGCAAGAACCAAATGGCGGGCTGGCTCGCCGGCCTCTGCGACGGCCCCAATTATGGGAAAATGGTCGCGTTTCGCTTTCCCAAGGGCCGGTTCATCGATGGTCCGGCGCAGGTCGAGTCGCGCATCAATTCCGATGCCCGCTTCTCCGGCGACCTGACGCTGTGGGATCAGCACGGCTCGCAAGTGATCCGCGGCAATCTCATCATGCTGCCGCTCAACGGCAATCAGCTGATCGCGATAGAGCCGGTCTATATCGAGGCGGAGCAGACCAAGATTCCCAACCTCGCGCGTGTCGTGCTGGCCCAGCTCTTGCCCGATGACCGGCGGATCGAATGGGCGGCAACACTGAAAGGCGTCGAGAATTTGTTCATCGGCGCAACGCCGGTCCCGATGGCCGCTGCACCGGGCGGCGGAGACCAGCTGGAGCGGGCCCGCGTGGTCTTCGACGCCATGAAGAAGGCGTATGCCCGTGGTGATTTCGCGCGCTACGGCCAGCTGCTGGACGAGCTGAACAAAATACTGTCGTCCGAATAATCGAATTCCGCGGCTATGACTTTTTGATAGTGGGGTCGCCGCATCACTCTCGAATCTTTATTCCCGCGAGATTTTATAATCGGGGGCCGGGATGAGTTGGCGATCATGTCGATATTGCCGGTCTCATCGACCCGCACGGGGCGGGACCTATTTTTGGGACCAATCGCTCGCACGCCCCTCGCGATAAACCTCCGCTGACCGCCGAGGATCATGACCAGGCCGCGAACGCGGCGAGACCGGGCGTTTGCGGGTTGACGTGGGTCAATGCCAAAGATGCCGCCGCGGTGTAATGCGCGCGAGCATGAGGTGAAGCCATGCTGCTTGCTCTGGCGATGCTGCTGCTGTTGGTGGTGGCGTATCTCGGCTGCTTCTGGCTGGTGAATTTCACGGACCGCCTTATCGGGCCGCCCCGATGATGCTGTACGTGCTCGGAGCGCTGCTCGGCCTTCTGGTGATTTACCTGTTTTACGCGGTCATTCACCCGGAACGCTTCTGATCCGAGATCGGAGAGCAAGCCGTGACGATGCAAGGCTGGCTGCAGATCGCGCTCGTATTGCTGATCGTCTTCCTGCTCAGCATTCCGGTCGGCAGTTATCTGGCCGCCATCGTCATGGACCGGAGGACTTGGCTCGATCCGCTTTTTGACCCGGTCGACAATGCCCTCTACGCCCTGATCGGCCGGGAGGCGGCGCGTCGCCCAATGAACTGGAAGGCCTACACCTTCCATATGCTGGCGACCAATCTGTGTATGGCGGTGCTGATCTACCTGATCATGGTATTTCAAAATCACCTGCCGCTGAACCCGTTGAAGCTCCCCGGCATGGAGCCGATGCAGGCGTTCAACACCGCGATCAGCTTTATCACCAATACCGACTGGCAGAGCTATGGCGGCGAGACGACGCTGTCGAATTTCAGCCAGATGGCCGCCATCACTTTCCCGATGTTCACCTCGGCGACGACCGGGTTCGTCGTGGCGATGGCATTCATCCGGGCTTTCACGGTCAAGGACGGCGGCGCCAATCTCGGCAATTTCTATCGCGACTTGATCCGCTTCACTACCCGCGTGCTGCTGCCCCTCAGCTTCGTCTTGGCGCTGTTTCTAATCTGGCAGGGGGCGCCGCAGACGCTTGATGCCGCAGTGGTGGCGCATCCCATCCAGGGCGGCGAGCAGGGCATCTCGATCGGTCCGGTGGCGTCGTTCGAGACGATCAAGCATCTCGGCACCAATGGCGGCGGATTTTTCAACGTCAACGCGGCTCACCCGTTCGAAAACCCGACGCCGCTCAGCAACTGGCTGCTGATGAGCCTGATGGCGTTGCTGCCGAGCGCACTGGTCGTCTGCTTCGGCCACATGATCGGCAACCGCCGGCAGGGCTGGGTGCTTTATGGGGTGATGGGGGCGATGCTGCTCCTCATCCTGCCGGTGGCGATCGTCGCCGAACAGGCGGGGACGCCGAGCCTGTCGCAAGCCGGGATCGAGATGGCCGCGACCGGTAATCAGCCCGGCGGCAACATGGAGGGCAAGGAAACCCGGTTCGGCATCGCCGGAAGCGGGCTTTTCGGCGTGATCACGACCACCTTCACCACCGGCAGCGTCGATTCGATGCACGACAGCTTCACGCCGATGGGGGCGGTGCCGGAGTTCATCGGCATGATGCTGCAGAATGTCTTCGGCGGTAAGGGCGTCGGCTTCCTTGCCGCGCTGGTCTACGGGCTGATCGCCGTGTTCATCGCCGGGCTGATGGTGGGGCGCACGCCGGAGTTTCTCGGCAAGACGATCGAGCGGCCGGAAATCATCATGGTGTCGCTCGCCTTGCTGATCCACCCGCTCGTCATCCTCGCGCCGTCCTCATGGTCGATGATCGCGCCTTACGGCATGTCGGCGCTCGGCAATGCGGCGATGCACGGCTATTCCGAGGTGCTTTACGCCTTCGCCTCGTCCGCGGCCAATAACGGCTCGGCCTTCGCCGGGCTCAACGCCAACACGCCCTGGTACAATCTCGCGCTCGGTTTCGTCATCCTGATCGGGCGCTACCCGCCGATCATCTTCATGATGGCGGTCGCCGGCTCGGTCGCGGCGAAGCCGACCCTCGCGACCACGATCGGCACGCTGAAGACCGACAGCTTGAAGTTTGGCGCTTTCTGGCTGGGCACGATCCTCGTCGTCGGGGCGCTGACCTTCTTTCCCGCCCTGGTCCTCGGGCCCATCGCCGAGGCTTTCGCGATGGCGCACGGGCGCACCTACTGATGGACCAGCTGTCGCCCGCCATCCTGCGCGCCGAGGGCAAAAGCCCGCTGCTCGGCCAGGTCTATGGCCAGGAGCTGCTGGTCCAGGCGCTGATCGACTCGTTTCGGAAGTTCGATCCGCGCATCCAGATCCGCAATCCGGTGATGTTTGTCGTCTGGCTCGGCGCCCTCGTCACCGCCGCCCTGATCGTAACGCCCGATTTGTTCGGCCCGTCGACGGCGAGCCGCGCCTATAACACGGCGGTCACCCTGATCCTCGTTTTGACCGTGTGGTTCGCCAATGCGGCCGAAGCGCTCGCCGAGGGCCGCGGCAAGGCGAAGGCGGCCGAGCTGCGGCGCACAAAGACCGAATTGGTCGCGCGCCGCATTCTGCCGAGCGGTGAGATCGAGACGGTGTCAGCCGCGGCGCTGCACAAGGGCGACATCGTCCGCGTGGACAAATTGGAGATGATCCCGACCGACGGCGAAGTTTTGGAAGGCAAGGCTTATGTCGACGAGTCGACGGTCACGGGCGAGGCGGCACCGGTTCTGAAGGAAGCGGGCACCGACATCTTCTCGTCGGTGACGGCCGCCACGATGGTCGTTTCCGATTGGTTGCGCATCCGTGCGACCGCCGACCCTGGCGAAAGCTTTCTCGACCGCATGATTCATCTGGTTGAAGAGGCGCGGCGCCAGAAGACGCCGAACGAGATCGCGCTGACTGTGCTGCTCGCGATCTTGACGCTTATTTTCGTGATCGTGGTCGCGGCCATGGCTCCGGTCGCCACGTATCTCGATGCGCGGCTCAACGTCGCGGACCTAATCGCGCTACTCGTCGCGCTGATCCCGACAACGATCGGTGCGCTGTTGTCGGCGATCGGCATCGCCGGTATCGACCGCACGATGCGGTTCAATGTGCTGGCCATGTCGGGGAAGGCGGTCGAGGCGGCCGGCGACGTGCACACTTTGCTGCTCGACAAGACCGGCACGATCACGGTGGGCAATCGTCAGGCGACGGAGTTCATCCCGCTGCGGGGCGTCAGGGCGAGCGACTTGATCGAGGCGGCCTATCTCGGTTCGTCGTTCGATACGACCCCCGAGGGCCGCACCGTGGTTGCCTTTGCACAGAAGAACGGCGTGCTGCCCGTAGACGCAGTCGAGGGCGCGCTGCCGTTCGACTTCGCGGCAGAGACGCGAATGAGCGGCGTCGATTTGCGTGATGGCCGCATCGTCCGCAAGGGCTCGGTCGAAGCGGTTGTTCAGCACGCCACGCAACGTTTCAATCTGGCAGCCCCAGCCGATCTCTGGGATGTCGCCAATCGCGTGGCGCGGCGGGGATCGACGCCGCTGGCGGTCTCGGTCGACGGGCGCGTTCTCGGCGTCATTGCATTGTCGGATGTGCCAAAGCCCGGCATCCGCGAGCGCATCGCGCGGCTGCGCGATATGGGTATTCACACAGTCATGGTCACCGGCGATAACCCGGTAACCGCCGCGGCGGTTGCTGAGCAGGCCGGGGTCGACGAGTTCATCGCCGAAGCCAAGCCCGAGGAAAAGCTGCGCCTTATCCGCCGCGAGCAGGGCCGCGGCCGGCTCGTGGCGATGACGGGAGACGGCACCAACGACGCCCCCGCCTTGGCGCAGGCGGATGTCGGCGTCGCGATGCATTCCGGGACCGCCGCGGCCAAGGAGGCTGCCAATCTGATCGATCTCGATTCCGACCCGACAAAGCTCATCGACCTCATCGCCATCGGCAAACAGATGCTGATCACCCGCGGCGCGCTGACCACATTCTCGATCGCCAATGACATGGCGAAATATTTTGCGATCATCCCGGCGATGTTCATCGCCGCGCTGCCGGGCCTGGCGGCGCTCAACGTCATGAACCTCAGCTCTCCGCACAGTGCGGTGTTGTCGGCGCTGATCTTCAACGCCCTGATCATCCCGGCGCTGGTACCACTGGCGCTGCGCGGCGTTCGCTTTCGGCCGATCGGTGCCGAGGCGACCTTCTATCGCAACCTGATGGTCTACGGGCTCGGCGGGCTCGCCGCGCCATTTATCGGCATCAAGGCGATCGATCTGTGCCTGTCGTTGGTTGTGTGAGGAGGGGGCGGATGCGTGCGATCCTTCTTCCGGCCCTGCGGGTAACGCTGGTGACCTGGGTGTTGTGCGGCATCGTCTATCCGCTCGCGGTCACCGGATTTGGCCAGTGGCTGCTGCCGGATCAAGCCAATGGAAGCCTGCTAAGAAAGCCGGACGGGACCGTGATCGGCTCGCGCCTCATTGGACAAGACTGGATCGGGCCGGGGTGGTTCCACGGCAGGCCTTCGGCGACAACGGCGACCGACCCGACCGATCCGAACAAGACCGTCAGCGCGCCATACAACGCCGCCGCTTCGGGTGCGTCCAATCTCGGCCCGACGAGTCGGGCCCTCGCCGAACGGCTTATCGCCGACCGCAAAGCCGCGGAGGCATCACAGCCTGAGCTGGCGGGACGACAGCTGCCGTCCGATATGCTGACGACGTCGGGTTCCGGCCTCGATCCGGATATCAGCCCGGCTTATGCCCGGCTTCAGGTGCCACGGGTTGCCGCGGCGCGAGGCCTGGCTGCCGATCAAGTCGCCGCGCTCGTCCGGAACAACACGGTCGGGCGGAGCCTGGGGGTTTTTGGCGAACCGCGCGTCAACGTCTTGCAGCTCAACCTGAGTCTGCAAGAGATGACAAAGGCCTCACGGTCCGAAGGCCTGCGTCAGCGATAAGCGCCTGGTGCGGCCGCGACACGCGAGTTCCCGACAGCTGGCGTTGCCTTATCCGATACGCTCGAATCTTCTGCCGATTGCCACAGCGGGGGCGATATTGCCTTTCACCTACCGTCTGGAATATCGAGTCCGATCGCGGCGGCAAACACGCGCTCGCCAGCAGCGCGCCGGACGGAATCCGCTATCCTCTTCCTTGGGAGGCATGCCTCACGAACAGCAGCGCCGGGACAGCGCCACCACCAGCCGCTCCTCCTCGGTCAGATGTTCGTGGGTGTGATGATGGTGACCATGATGGCCGTGCGGCTCGGCCGGGGAGGGCGGCTCGTCGGGCTCGGCCTGCGGCAGTCCTTGCGCGCGCATCTCCGCCTGTCGCCGCTCGGTGGCGGGACGATCCAGGCCTGAACCGTCCGCCGCAAACACCGCCCCGTAATCCCGTTCTGCGGCCTCGCGGCTGACGTAACCTTGGCGTACATCGTTTTCGAGTGCGTCGACGTCGCGGTCGAGCGGCGAGCCGAACCCGCCGCCCCCGCCCGAGCGCAGGATGTACGCGTCGCCCGAATGCAGCACGAGGTTGAACGCCTTGCCGCTGGGGTAATTGTGCTCGTCCTCGCCAAAGCGGTGGATCGCGACGCCGTTGCCCGCCGCCGGCAGCCCGTCGAACAAGCCCCAGGGCCGGCATTTCACGCGATCGATCTGCGCGTTGAAGCGGATGTCGGCCCGCGCCTGGACGACCTGCTCGGTGCCGAGGCCGCCGCGATACGTGCCGGCGCCGCCGGAGTCGGGCCGCAGCGCGTAGCGCTCGACGAGCAGCGGATACTTCGCCTCGACCTGCTCCGACGGGCCGTTATGCGTGTCGCCGTCATTCATCGCGATCGTCGCATTCATGCCGTCGCTGTCATATTTGGCGCCCCAGCCGCCGCCGATCAGCCCGCCGAGATAGATGTAGAAGCTGTTGTCCTTCGGCCGCCTGCCGTTGACCCGGCCGACGATCAGGTCGGCGTGATGGCCGGCCATTACCTGCTCGGGCAGCGCCGAGCTCAGCGCCTTGAACACGGTGTCGACGATCGTCATCGGATAGGTCATCCACATCCGCATCGCCGCCGGCTTCACCGCGCTGACCACGCGCCCCGGCGGCAAGACCACATCGAGGCTGCGGAACTGCCCCTCGTTGATCGGCAGGTCGAGCGGCGAGGTGAGACACTTGAAGGCGACGCCGCAGCATGATTTCCCGGCGGTCTCGCCGGAATTGTAGAAGCCGGAGACCTGGTTCGAGACATCGGTCAGGTCGATCGTCATCCGGTCGCCATCGACGATGACCTTGACGCGGATCGGCACGCGCTGGCCGGCGGCGACGCCGTCATCGTCCATGAACGACTCGGCCTCGTAGACGCCGTCGGGGAAGGCGCGCACGCGCTCGCGGGCCCGCGCCTCGCTCTGCGCCATGATGTCGTCGATCGCCGCCAGCACCTCGTCGCAGCCGTATTTCTGGATCATCTCCTGAAAGCGCTTCTCGCCGGTCTTGACCGAAGCGATCTGGGCCCTGAGGTCGCCCATCGCCCGCTCCGGGAGGCGCACGTTCATCTGGATGATCGACAGGATCTCCTCGTTCGGCACGCCGCGGCGATAGGCCTTGACGATCGGCATCTGCAGCCCTTCGGAGAAGATGTCGGTGGTGATGCCGTCGAGCGTGCCGCCGATATCGGGCCAATGCGCCATGCACCCGGAAAACGCCACCAGCCGCCCCTCGTGAAAGATCGGCACCGAAAACGTCATGTGGTTCAGGTGGCTGCCGGTGATGTAGGCGTCGTTGGTCAAGAGGATGTCGCCCGGCTCGATCCCCTGGTTAGTTCCCTCGGGGCCGAAATGCCTCAGCTTCGCCTTGATCGTGTCGGCGATGCCGCGGATGAACATCGGCAGGCCGAGGCCGATCGACAGGATATTGCCCTCGGCGTCGAACAGACCGACGGTGAAATCGAGCGCCTCGTAGATGATCATGTTGTAGGCGGTGCGCATCAGGTTGGTCTTCATCTCCTCGGTCGCGGCGATGAGGCAGTTGCGCACGATCTCGGTGACGACCGGATCGGCCTTGGTGACGGCCCGGTCTGGTGCCGGGCGCAGCGGCGCGGCGTCGTTCATCTGAGCTTCCTGACATTCCGAACCGTCACCCCGGCGAAGGCCGGGGCCCACGGTTCGACCGTTCGAGCGACCGACAAGTGGATCCCGGCCTCCGCCGGGAAGACGGCCGTGACAATCGAGCGTTTTCTTGCGTGGTCCGGGTTCATGGGTTCCGGGCTCATCGCTGCGCAATGCCCCGGAATGACAACTGTGGAAGCTTTCATCACCCCCTCGCGATCTCGATAACGAGATTGCCGTATTCGTCGACGGTCAGTTCGTCGCTCGGAAAGACGACCGTCGTCGATGCGTGTTCCTCGACGATAGCCGGCCCGGAAATGTGATTGCCGGCGAGCAGCCTGGCGCGGTCCAAGGTCCGGGTGGGGACAAAGCCGCGCCCGTCGAACGAAACCGGCCGGCTGCCTCTCTCGGCGTTGGGCGGGGGCGTGTCCCCGCCAGCGGCAATGCGCTCGAAGCGGGGCTTGCTGAGCACGCCGGTGATGGCGCTGCGCAGGCTGACGATCTCGGCCGGCTCGCGCTCGGCGGCGTGGCCGTAGCGGATGTCGTGGGTGGCGTCGAAGCGGCGCTTGATGCCGGCGCGGTCCTCGTCGCGAAAGACCTCCAGCGGCAGCTCGACGGTGACGGCATGCTCCTGGCCGACATAGCGCATATCCGCGGAGCGGCTGACCGTGACGTCGGCGATGGCGATGCCGCTGCGCCGCACGGCCTCGCGCCCTTCGTCTTCCATCGCCGCGAAAATTTCCTCCATCCGAGCGAACGGAGCGGTCGCGAGCGGGGTGAACCAGGTGCTGACGAAATCGCGGCGCAGATCGCTGACCAGCATGCCAAAGGCCGAAAAATGCCCCGGCGCGACCGGGATCACCACCCGGCCAATGCGCAATTCGCGGGCGATCATCGCCGCGTGCAGCGGTCCCGCGCCGCCATAGGCGACGAGCGCGAAATCGGCCGCGTCGAGCCCGCGCTCGGTCGTCACCCAGCGCACGACGTGGGACATCTTGGTCGTGGCGATGCGCAGGATGCCCTCCGCCGCCGCGACCGGATCGAGGCCGAGCGGGGACGCGATCTTGTCGCACAGCGCGGCCTCGGCCGCGACGAGATCGAGCGGCATCTCGCCGCCGAGAAACCGGTCGGCGCCGAGCCGGCCGAGCACGAGATTGGCGTCGGTGATCGTCGGCTCCAGCCCGCCAAGGCCGTAGCAGACCGGACCTGGCTCGGCTCCGGCGCTCTGCGGTCCGACGCGCAGCGCGCCGCCGGCTTCGACGCGGGCGATGCTGCCGCCGCCGGTGCCGACCTCCTGGATGTCGACCATCGGCATTTGCACCGGCAGCCCGCTGACATAGCCGCCGATCATTGCGTTGCCGGTCATCAGCACCTGGCCGTCGTGGATGACGCCGGCCTTGGTCGTGGTGCCACCCATGTCGAAGGCGATCGCGTTGCGCAGGCCGGTCGTGTCGCACAGCGCCTTGGTGCCGATGACCCCGGCCGCCGGCCCCGATTCCAGCATGCGGATGCAGGCGCGCTGTGCATCGGCGATGTCGAACAGCCCGCCTGATGACTGCACGATGAAGAAATCGCCGCTGAAATCGGCCGCGCGCAGATGCCCCTGCATCTCGCCGAGATAGCGGCGCACGCGCGGGCCGACATAGGCGTTGGCGGCAACCGTCGAGGTGCGCTCGAACTCGCGGTACTCCTGCGACAGCTCATGCGAGGCGGTGACGAAAAGGCCGGGATGTTCGGCCTCGACGATCTGCTTGACCCGCTGTTCGTGCGCCGGGTTGCGGTACGAGTGCAGAAACAGGATCGCGACCGCCTCGATACCGTCCTTCACGGCCGCAGCGACGATGGCGTGCACCTGTTCTTCGTCGACAGGGATCAGCACGCGGCCGTCGGCGTCCATCCGCTCGCGGATTTCGTAGCGCCGCGCCCGCTCGATCAGCGGGATGTGCTTCTGGAAGAACAGGTTGTAGGACTCCGGCCGGTTGACCCGGCCGATCTCATAGATGTCGCGAAACCCCTGTGTCGTTAAGAGGATCGCGCGGGCGCCGCTGCGTTCAAGGATCGTGTTGATCGCGACCGTCGTGCCGTGCAGAAAAAGCTGCGCCGCTGCGAAGCTCGATCCGGCCTTGTCGACGCCGTTCGCGATGCCATCAACGAGGCGGCGGGGGGTGGTGAGCGTCTTGCCAAGGCGCAGCCCGCCCGTCGTCTCGTCAAATACCGCGATATCGGTGAATGTGCCGCCGACATCCGCCGACATCCGCGTTTTCTGAGCCGCAGAACTCCGCACTGGAGCGCCTCGCGAATTTGGAGGAAACAATGGTAGTACGCCGAACCGGAGCGAAAATTGACCGATTTCGCTACCGCGGCGCAGACAGCACGGACCGCGCCCAAGCTAGCGGTCCAATTCAGACGGATGAATCCACGACCGTCATTCCGGGGCGGCCCAAAGGGCCGAGCCCGGAACCCATGTTCCAGAGGCCGGTGTTCATGGGCTCCGGACTCGCCGCTGCGCGGCGCTCCGGAATGACTCGAGTGAGGGGTTTCAAATGTCAGATCCCAACCATTAGTGTGGCCTTGGATTTGAAGTTCGCAAATGCGGCCGCCACCAAACCCGTGCGAACTTCAAATCCGCCGCACTAGCCGCCAAGCGCAGCGACGCCGACCTTGGCGCAGTCTTCGTCTTCCTGCGAGGTGCCGCCGCCGACGCCGCAGGCGCCGATCACGACGCCGTTGCGGATGATCGGCACTGCGCCCTGGCCCATGATCATGTGCCCGCCTTCGGCGAACGCGATGCCGCGCGGGGTCGGCTGATCGGCGCGGGCGGCCATCTCGCCGCTGGCCCGGCCGAACGCCGCCGAGGCGATCGCCTTACCCTGGCTGCCGTAGACGCCGGCCCAGATCGCCCCGTCCATGCGCTGAAACGCGATCAGGCGGCCGCCGGCATCGACGACCGCGGCGCTGACCTTGATGTTAAGCTCGGCCGCCTTGGCCAGGGTGGCGCGCAGGATGCGGTTGGCTTCGTCGAGGGTGAGGCTCATCGCTGTCTCCTTCCGTCGCTGTTGACCGGTTAGCCGAGCGCGCCGGCGCGGCGCAGCGCGGCGATCTTGGCGTCCGAATAGCCGAGCACGTCGCGCAGCACCGCGTCGGTGTCGGCGCCCAAACCCGGCGCCGGGCCGCCGGCGCGGCCGAAGCTCGCCCGCCAGGGCAGGCCCGGCAAGACGCCGCCGGCACCGCTCTCCCAGAACGCCCGCGCGTGCAAATGGCCGTCGGCGACCAGCTCCTCGGCGCCGGCGAGCGCGGCGGCCGGAATGCCGGCACGGCGCAGCTCGCTCACGGCGTCGGCGGCTTTGCGCCGCGACGCCCACCCGGCAAGGATGCCGTCGATCCCGGCATGGCGCTCGCGGCGCTGGCGCAATCCCCATTCCGCCAGCACGTCCATCCCCGGCACCAGGGTGCACAGGGCCCGCCACTGCACCTCGTCGGTGACGGCGAGCGCGACCCATTGGTCGGGTCCGCCACAGCGATAGGCGCCGTGCGGGATGTGGTGGGAGGAGCGGTTGCCCTGCGGCCGCGGCGGGCCGCCGAGCTGAGCCGCCAGAAGCGGCTCGGCCATCGTCCACAGCAGCGCCTCGATCATCGAGAAATCGATGCGCGCGACGCCGCCGTCGCGCGCCCGCCGCCACAGCGCTGCGGCGGTCGCGAAGGGCAGCATCAACCCGCACATCGGGTCGAGCCAGGCAAACCCGACGCGCGGCTGCATGCCCGGGTGGCGGTTGAGCCCGGCAAACCCGGCATAGCATTGCAATAGCGTGCCATAGGCGACCGCGCGCGCCTCCGGCCCGGTGCGCCC
>JASHNY010000064.1 GCA_030041385.1 Alphaproteobacteria bacterium | reverse complement strand
TGGCTATCGGCGGCGGTACCTTGCCGGAGTTCGAACAAACCTTGGCCGATGAACTCACAGAGATGACCGCGGTAGCGGAACTGCTTGCGACCAAGGCCGGATACCTTACCGGCAAAAGCGAGAACCTGTCGGTTGAACCCATGTTGTCCGGCATCCGCGGCATGATCGAGTATTACACAGCAATCTTGCCCGACGGTACGTCCAGGAGGCGGGCCGAGCCCGGTCCGGTGTTGTCACTACCCCAACAAGAACAGGTGATAAACGCATGACGCCGGCACTGGGTCGCCTTCTCTCCATGCCGCTGCGCGAAATCTGGCCGCACGAAGCCAAAGATTTCACGCCCTGGCTTGCCCAACCCGAGAATCTCTCGTTGCTGGCCGAAACGCTACGCCTCAGGGACCTCAGGGTGGAGGGGACCGAGGTCCCGGTCGGCGATTTCTCGATCGATCTTCTTGCGCGTGACGGCGAGGACCGTGCCGTCGTCGTCGAGAACCAGTTCGGGCTGACCGACCATCGGCATCTCGGCCAGATACTGACCTACGTTGCCGGGCAGGATGGTCAGGCGACCGTGGTGTGGATTGCCGAAACGATCCGGGAGGAGCATCGCGCCGCGATCGACTGGCTGAACGCCAGTACGGTCAACGGATTTGACTTCTTCGCCGTCAAGATCGAGGCGTTGCGGATCGGCGCGTCGCCACCCGCGCCGATGTTCAACATTGTCGCCAAGCCGAACGATTGGAGCCGTGGGGTGTCGCGTGCTGCACGCACCGGGGCCCCGGCGCCGGCCGACGATCGCCAAAAGAGATACATCGCTTATTGGTCTCGCTTCGCCGCCTTCCTTCAGCAACGAAACGAACCTTTCAGGGTGGGCGAGCCACCGCCGCGCGACTATTGGTGCGGGTTCAGCATTGGCCGCTCCGGATTTCGGTTGGGGGCGATGGCCACATTCGGCAAGGCCGGACTGGGTGTCGCCCTTTCGATTGGTCACCGCGCCGCGATGACGGCATTCGGTATGCTCCTCGCCGAGCGGGATCGCATCGAGGCTGATTTTGGCGGGCCCCTGGAATGGCGCCGCCTCAACAAAGGATGCCAGATCGAGGTAAGCCAGCCTGGGTTGATGAAGGAAAGCGAGGACCGTCAGTTCGAATGGCTGCTTGAACAGTTGCACCGGTTTTCGCGGGTCTTTACGGCGCGGGTCAGGGAGTTGGAACTGGACTCGGTCGTGGAGGCGGACACTCTGTCCAATACGATGGTGTCGTCCTCGCCATCCGACGAGGCGGCTGCCGGGTAGAGGAAAGTCGGTGGACTTCCGCATCGCCGACACCTTTACCGCCAGTCTTGCCCGGTTGAACGGGGCCGAGCAGAAGGCGGTCAAGACGACTGCATTCGACCTGCAACTTGATCCGTCGAACCCCAGTCTGCATTTCCATAAACTTGACCGGGCACGCGACCCGAACTTCTGGTCGGTGCGGGTTAGCCGCGATATTCGTCTGATCGTCCACAGGAGCCCCGCCGGCATCCTGCTCTGCTACGTCGATCATCATGACCCTGCGTATGCCTGGGCGGAGCGCCGTCGCATCGAACGGCACCCAACGACCGGGGCGGCACAACTGGTCGAGTTGCCGGAGCGGGTTGAACGCGGGTTTGTAACTCTGGCAGCATCCGCTGACCCGCCGCGTAAGCCGTTGTTGTTTGCTGACATCGACGACGATGTGCTTCTCGGCTATGGGGTACCCCACGAGTGGCTCGACGAAGTCCGCAGCGCCGACGAAGACCGCCTATTCGATATCGCTGATCACCTACCGCAAGAGGCAGCGGAGGCACTGCTCAATCTCGCCACCGGCACAACTCCGGAGATGCCGCAACGGACGCCGGTCGAGGCCGATCCGTTCGCGCATCCCGATGCGCAGCGCCGATTCCGCGTACTGACCAATGTCGAGGAACTCGAACGGGCGCTCGATTTTCCGTGGGACCGTTGGGCAGTCTTTCTCCATCCGGCTCAGCGGCGCCTGGTCGAGCGCGACTATGGTGGCCCCGTGCGCGTATCGGGCTCGGCCGGCACCGGCAAGACCATCGTCGCGCTCCACCGCGCAGTTAGTCTCGCGCGACGGTACCCCAACGCACGGGTGCTGCTCACCACATTCTCGAAAGCGCTGGCCAATGCTTTACGGGTCAGGCTCCGCACCCTCACCGTCAATGAGCCGGGGGTTGCGAACCGCGTTGCCGTCCATCCGGTCAACGGTGTTGCGTACGATCTCCATACGGCCGCGTTCGGCCAGCCCAATATCGCGCCGCCGGCATTGATCGACAGCTTGCTTCGCGATGCGGCGGCGGACACGGCCGACCAACGCTTTTCGCCCCGTTTCCTGGCCGGCGAATGGGAGGATGTTGTCGATGCGTGGCAGCTTTCGTCTTGGGACGATTACCGCGATGTTGCGCGGCTCGGCCGGAAGACCCGGATCGGCGGAAGGCAGCGCGAAATTCTGTGGTCGATCTTCGAGCGGGTCCGTGCCGGTCTGGCTCAGCGGCGCGCCGTCACGTGGTCCGATGTTTTAGCGCGCGTTCAGGCAGATATCGCGGCGCGAGGCAAATCGCCGTTCGATTACGTCGTCGTCGACGAGGCGCAGGATGTCGGGGTCGCCGAGCTTCGGTTCCTGGCCGCGCTGGCAGCAGGCCGAGCCGACGGTTTGTTCTTTGCCGGCGACCCCGGCCAGCGGATTTTCCAGCAACCGTTCTCGTGGCGATCCCTTGGCATTGACATCCGAGGCCGGTCGTACACGCTGCGGGTCAACTATCGAACCTCGTACCAAATCCGCTCGCAAGCCGATCGGCTCCTGCCGGCGGTCATCGCGGACGTGGACGGAAATTCCGAAGACCGGCGTGGGACTGTGTCTGTTTTCAATGGCCCGGCCCCGACGATCGAGACGTTCAACGAACCGGATCAAGAAACCGAGGCGGTTGGCAACTGGATCGCCGATCGACTACGGGAAGGCGTGGAACCGCACGAAGTCGCTGTATTTGTCCGGTCGTCGCGAGAGCTTCGGCGGGCTCGATCGGCTGTCAAACACGCCGGGATCTCGGCAACCGAACTGAGCGACGCGGCCGAAACCACAACCGGTCGCATCTCCATCGGGACAATGCATTTGGCGAAAGGGTTGGAATTTCGTGCGGTTGCCGTCATGGCCTGCGACGACGAGGTGATCCCATCCCAGGAACGTATCGAGGGTATCGCTGACGATGCCGATCTCGAAGAGGTCTACAACAGCGAACGTCACCTGCTCTACGTCGCCTGCACCCGCGCCCGCGACCGCCTGCTCGTGACGGGCGTCGATCCGGCCTCCGAATTTCTGGACGACCTGTCCGGATGAAGCCAGCCAGCGAGTCGCACTCTTATCGCAGTATGTTAACCTCGGGAAAACACTCAAAAAATGCCACAGCACACTGGCACAGGCGCGGTGCCGGATTGCGCCGAAAAAACCGGGGTACCCCCTCGGCTGTCGTGCGGGCAGGCGGCTACGCGCGCAAGACGCGCAGCCGGCCGGAGCGGTAGTCCCGCGGCAGCTCGAACGCCGCCCGCGGGGAGATGAGTCGCGCCTGTTCCTCGATTCGCGGTCACCAGCGCAGCAGCCGCCAGGCGATTTCGATGTGTCTCAGCCGACGCCATTGCGGGCTCAGAAAGAACACGACGAGGCGGCTGCGCCGCCACGCCTCGCGCTCAATCGGGTTGCGGCTGATGCGCCGGTCTGCGGAGATGACGATCCAGCCACCCTCGGCCGCGAGGGCCTCGATCCAGACACGGTCCTCCGTGTCCGGCGCGAACCGATCGCTCAGGTGGACAACTTGATCGCCTTCCGGTTCGAGCAGCGTACTCAGCGCGCGTGCGAGATAAGGCGACAGGTTGTTGTCGAGAAAGACTTTCAAGCGGCGAGCCGCTCGGCCACCTGCTGCTCAAACCGCAAAGCCGCATGAACCGATCGCGGGGGCACCTGATAAATCCGCGCGACTTTCGCGACCGAGCCCTCGGCCGCGACCGCATCCGCAAGCACAGCGGTCGGAATTCCGCTCGTGTTAACGATGGGCTGCCCGAAACTGCGGGCCGGATCGATCACGACAGGGGTGGTTTGGCCGAGCGGCCACCAGCGCAGCGGCATGTCCCGGTTCGAGAACTCGATCCCGGCATAGAGGCTCGGAGCGATGACGCGCGCGAAAGCGAATTGGCTTTTCACCAAGTCGAGAAGGCGGGGCTCGCCGGCCTGATCAACGCTCTCGGCAAAGATCGTGCGGCCGTCGGTGCGGAACCGTTGCGAGGAGAAAGGATGGTCGGTACCGACAATCTCTCGCGCGCGCTCGGCGCAAAGCCGGATTACGCGCCACGGGACGGCGGCTTTGCGGAAAGCGTCAACAAACCGGGCCTCCATCAAATCGAGAAAGCCCAAGCCGAGCGTGCTGTCGATCTCTGAGAGCTGACGTTGCCAGACCGGCCGGGATGTCACTGGTGCATCTCCGCTGCGATACGTGTAGCCGCGCAGCCATCGGCGCAAGCGGGCCTGCGAAACGCCAGTCAGGCGCGATACCTCGGGCACGGTATAGAGGCCGATGCCGAGCAGGCTGCTATCCGCGACTTGAGGTTCGTTCAACTGCACGCCCTCCGTTATTCCGTCACTCGCACGATTGCAGAATGACGCAAACCCGAGCTAGCTGCCATCGCATGTCGCCGGGGCCCCGATGTCGCAGGCGGCTGCAACGCCGCGGCGGACGGCGGCCGGACATCGAGACCGACCAAGAAAAAGGCCATATTCTCAATCGCTTCGCAAATGTGGACGATGCGGACGGCAGATTGGCGTTTCATGGCCGGAATCCTTTACACACATTCATGGGCGGCCGCCGCGGAGCGGCACCACCTTGGCCGGATCGCTTTTGCCGCCGGCTGACATGGCCGCGGCAATCCGAGCCGCGGTGCGGTCCGCAACGGCGCGGACCGGATCGTCCGCGAGGTGCGCATAGATTTCGGTCGTACGGGCCTGTTTGTGCCCGAGCACCTTGCCGATGAGGTAAAGGCTGTTGCCATCGGCCACGGCGAACGAGGCGAAGCTATGGCGCAGATCGTGGATGCGCGCCCCGGCAAGCGCCGCACGCACCCGGCCCTCCGCGCCGGGCCGAGAGTTTCCCGCTTCCCCCGGTCCCCGGATGGCCCCTGCGGGCGTCCCGGGGGCGGCCAAAGCAGGAGGAGAATCGATTCTGTATAACGGACGTCGCGCTAGGCCTCGCTGGCGCCGGCGCCGGCCAAGGCGCGCACCCGCACTTCGTCCTTGGCCAGTTCCTGGGCCGGGCCGGAATGGATCATCTGGCCGTCGTTCAGCACATAGACGCGGTCGGCCACTTCGAGGCCGAAGCGCGCATTCTGCTCGACCAGCAGGATCGAGATGCCCTGCTCCCGCATCGAGGCGACGACCCGGAACACCTCGTGCACCAGCAACGGCGCCAGCCCCTGCGACGGCTCGTCGAGCAACAGCAATTTGGGGTTGACCAGCAACGCCCGGGCGATCGCCAGCATCTCCTGCTCGCCGCCGGAAAGCTGCCGCCCCCAGCTGTCGCGCCGCTCCCGAAGGTTCGGAAACAGTTCGAGCACCCGGTCGACCGACCAATAGCCCGGCCGCGTCATCGGCACGGCGAGGTTTTCGAGCACGGTCAGGTTGGGAAAGATGCGCCGCCCTTCCGGCACATAGCCGACGCCGAGCCGCGCGATCTTGTAGGCCGGCCAGCGCGTCGTATCGTGGCCCAAAATCTCGATCCGGCCTTCCCGCGCCGGGGTCAGCCCGCTGAGGCTGCGCAGCGTCGTGGTCTTGCCGGCGCCGTTGCGGCCCAGCAGGGTCACGATCTCACCCTCGGCAACCTCCATCGAGACGCCGTGCAGGATGTGGCTTTTGCCGTAATAGGTGTGAACGTTCTCGATTTTGAGGACCGTCGCGCTCACGCGGCTTCCCCCAGATAGGCCGCCTGGACCAGCGGGTCGGCGGCGACTTCCTGGGGCGTTCCGGCCGCCAGCACCTTGCCGTAATTGAGCACCGTGATCCGATCGGCGATGCCGAAGACGAGGTCCATGTCGTGCTCGATAAACAGGATGCTCTGCCTCTGCCGTGCATGCAGGTCGCGGATCAGGGTGACCATGTGCGCCGTCTCTTCCTGGCCCATGCCGGCGGTCGGCTCGTCCAGCAGCAGCAGTTTAGGCCGCCGGCTTAGGGCCATCGTCACCTCGACGACGCGCTGGTCGCCGTGGGCGAGCTCGCTGACGGTGCGGCCCGCCTGCGCGGTGAGGCCGGTGGTATCGAGCAGTTCGTCCACCCGGTCGCCGATCTGGCGAAGGAGCCCGCGGCTCGGCCACGGGCGCGCGCTGCACCGCGCCTCGGCCTCGACCCCGATGCGGACATTCTCGAACACGGTCAATTCAGGAAAGATCTCGGTGATCTGGAAGGTGCGCACGAGGCCCAGCGCCACCCGGCGCGCGGCATCGATCCGGTTTATCCGCATGCCGTCGAACCAGATCTCGCCGCTCGTCGCCGGGAAAAAACCGCTGATCAGGTTGAACAAGGTGGTCTTGCCGGCGCCGTTCGGGCCGATCACGGCATAGAGCTTGCCCTCTTCCATCTCGAGCTCGACATGCTGCAACGCGAGAAGCTTGCCGAAAGCGCGCGACACGTCGGTGAGGCGCAGCAGGCTCATGCGGCTTTGGCCCGCTGGCGGATGATCCCCAGAATGCCGTTGGGGAAGAACATGACCGCGATGATGAACAGCCCGCCAATAAAGGTTTCCCAGTTGTTCGGGAAGTAGCTGCTGACGTAATCCTGGATGCCGACAAAGATGATCGCGCCCACGAGCGGCCCCCAAAAGCTGCGCATGCCGCCCAGCACCGCCATGATCACCAGATTGCCCGATTCGACCCAGTACAAATTGATCGGCGAGATGAAGTTGTTCTGCAATGCGTTGAGCGCGCCGGCGAGACCCGCGATCAGCCCGGCGATGGCAAACGAGGCCCACACATAGCGCTCGACATGGATGCCGAGAAACTGCGCGCGCCTCCGGTTTTCGCGGATCGCGACAAAGGTGTGGCCGAGCGGCGAATGCAATAACAGGGCGATGACCCCGGCGCCGATCGCGAAAAAGAACAGCACGAAATAATAGAACGCCACGGCGTTGAGCGGCACCGTCGCAAAACCGAAATGCAAGGGCTGGCGCGAGAACCCCGACAGCCCGTCCTCGCCGCCGGTAAAGCTGTTCCAGCGCTCGGCGATGAAATAGAAGATCTGGCCGATCGCGACCGTGATCATCGCGAAATAGATGCCGCGCCGGCGCATGACCAGCGGCCCGAAAATGAAGGCGGCGATGCCGCCGACGATGGTTCCGGCGACGACCGCCAGCACCGTGCTGTGCGTCAGGTGCGTCAGGAACAGGCCGGTGCCGTAGCCGCCGAGCCCGAAATACGCCGCCTCCCCGAACGACATGCAGCCGGTGAACCCGAGCAGCAGGTTGAGCCCCATCGCGGCAAGCGCATAGACGAGCACGCGGGAGGCCAGCGCCATGTAGCCGCCGATCAACGGCAGCCACCACGCCGCCGTCAGCAGCAGCAACCAGACCGCCCCGTTGACGTAAACCCGGCGGCTCATTCGAACAGCCCCTCCTGCCCCAACAGGCCGCGCGGCCGCACGATCAGCACGACCGCCATGATGACGTAGATCACGACGTCGCTGGCGGCCGGGTAATAGGCCGTCGTGATCCCGGCGGCCAGCCCGATCAGAAGACCGCCGAGCACGCTGCCGAACAGGCTGCCGATGCCGCCGACGACGACCGCGACGAACGTCGCCATGATCACGTCGTCGCCCATCGTCGGCGCCAATTGCAACACACCGGCGGCGAGCACCCCGGCAAATCCGGCGAGCAACGTGCCGATGGCGAAATTGACCGAGCGCAACAGGTAGACGTTGACGCCGAGCGCCGACACCGTCTCCAGGTCGAGAATCCCGGCGCGGATGCGGATGCCGAAGCGGGACAGGCGCAAAAACGCGAACAGGGCGATCGTCGCCAACCCGATCGCCGCGATCACGAACAACCGGTACCCGGTCAGGAAGAAATAGGTCGTGCTGACCGGCGAACCCAGCGCCGCCGGGATTTCGAACGGCACGCCCTGGGCGCCCCAGATCGTGCGCACCACGTCCTCGATGATCAGCGCAAACCCGAAGGTCAGCAGCAGGCTGTAGATCGGGTCGGAACGTCCGTACATCGAGCGCACGAGCGTGCGCTCGACGAGGATGCCGAGGATGCCGGCGAGGATCGGCCCGGCGAACAGGGCCGGCCAGAAGCCGATATAGGGCGCCAGGGTGAAAGCCAGGTAGGCGCCGACGACCATGAAGCCGCCATGGGCGAAATTGATCACCGAATTGAGGCTGATGATCAACGACAGCCCCAACGCCATCAGGGCGTAAAACGCCCCCTGGATCAGACCGTTGAACCCGTCGAACAGCAACAGCTCCATATCTTCGGTTCCCGTCACCAGCCAGGCCCGCCCCGGCGATTATCGCTCAACCGCACGCGCCGCATTCCCGAAGAGCCGCGCCCTTCGGAAATGCGGACCGACCCCTGGTGCCGACCCCGGGCCTCCACGCAGGCGCTCAGCCGCCGCCTGCGCGCTGGAGGCCGAGGCGGATTACGCCGGATAGCTGAGCTTGCACCCTTTTTCCGCCGGCGACTTCGCCAGCTTCGCGCCGCCCAGCTCTTCGGACACGGTGAACAGGTTCGGGTATTTGCCCTTCTGGTTCACCTCGCCGACAAACTCGGTGATCATGCATTGATGGTCGCCGGCCCGGTAATAGGGGCCATCGGGCTCGAGCGCGACTTCCGGCGGCAGCTTCATGCCCTCCATCGCGTGCGCCATCTTGGCGGCCTGGATGCTCTTGGCCCGGGCCGCGCCCAGCGCAAAGCTGTGGGCGGCGGCATAGCCGAGCCAGCTGCGCCCGCTCGGGGTGGCCTTGTAGAGTTTCCGGTAGCTGGCCACGAATTCCTTCACATGCGGCTGGTTGGGCTGGTCCCACCACCATTCCATGACGCCCCAGCCGGTGCGCGCCTCCACCGGCAATGCCGCCAGCGGTTCCAGTTCCAGCAGCGGCGAGCCGAAGGCCATGGTCTTGGTCATGCCGAACTGGGTGGCCTGTTTCATCAGGTTGACGAAATCGTCGCCGCTCTGAAACACCACGAACACGTCGGGCTTGGCCTGCTGCACCTTGATCAGCGCCGAGGTGAAATCGGTGGCGCCGAGCGGCAATACCGCATTGCCGAGGTTGGTGCCCTTGGCCTGCGCCAGGATTTCCGAGGCGCCCTTGTAGAGGAAATGCCCCCAGGCATAGTCGGGGGTGCAGAAGTACCAGCGCTTGCCGAATTTCTTCAGCAGCGTCGCGCACAATGCCTCGGACAGCATCCATGTGTCCGAGCACAATTTGAACGTGTTCCAGTGGCAGTCGGTGCCGGTGATCGTGTCGACATGCCCGCCCACGGCGATGTACAGCATGCTTTTCAGGTTCGCGGCATGGCTCATCGCCGCGGCCTCGGCCGACGAGACGCCGCCGGCGGTGAAATCCACCTTGTCCTGATCGACCAGCTTGTTGAGCTTTTCGGTCGCCTGCCCGACATTGGCGGCGCTGTCCTCGGCGATGATCTGGAGCTGGCGGCCGAGGATGCCGCCCTTCTTGTTGATCTCCGCCATCGCCATCTTGGCGCCGTTGAGCTGCGAGGTGCCGAGCGCCGCGTAGGTCCCGGTGAACGGGTCGATCCAGCCGAGCTTGACCGGGGCCTCGCCCAGCGCCGAGATGATCGGCGGGCTGACCGTGGCGGCGACGCCGGCCGCGAGCGACGAGGCGAGTACGCTGCGGCGGGTAATCGGCCGTTTCGCCGCACCAGCCGGTAGACCGTCCGAATCCGTCATCTGCTTTCCTCCCTCCTTGCAGCGCCGCCGCAGTGTCGCCCGGTTTCGTCCGGATGCACGACGGCAACACGCCCCGACCCTCCGGACCGCGCGGCTGCAATGCAACCGTTGCGCAACCCGAAAACCGTGGCGATTATGGTTCACGCTCCCAAACGGGCCGTGAACAAGGCTTCCGGCCCACCCGGCCTGCCTGTGCACGGCCGGCGCGAAATCTACCGGCGGCTCGGCAAAGGCGCAACCGTCGCAGCCCGTTACATCTTGCCGCGGCAACCGCGCGGCAGGCGTGCGGCGAGCGGCCGGGCCGCAGGCCGGCGGCTCGCGCTTTTGGCGATAAGGACTATCGAGGCCGAGCGCCGGCGCCGGGCAGGATCGCGAGGAACACCGCCGTGCCGAGACCCCACAATCCGTTGACGATCAGCGCGACCAGGATGCCGGAAGGGTGGAACCCGTAACCGAGCGGCAGCCCCTTCAGCGGGGCGACGACGAGCCACGAGAACACGGTCGGAAAGACCGCCCCGAACACGATCGCGCCGACCCAATAGCCGCCGGGGCAGCGCGCCAGAATGCGCTCGACCAGCACGAAGACGATGCCCCACACGCCGCCCCAGAACGCGAGCGAAATCACCCTCGGCACGCCGAAGGGTGGCACCGGGCTCATCTGCCACGGCGTCCCCGGCGTCACGCCGATCCTGTGCAAAACCAGAAGGCCGATCTGGTGAAACACCACTGTAGCGAGAAAACCGGCGATGAAGCCGATGATCAGCCGCATCCCCGGGCGCACCGCACCGAGCGGCTCTGCCTGGGCCATGGTCACCTCTCCTCTCTCCGCGGGCGGTTGCGCCCGGCGGCAGCGCGCGAACAATCGCGTGCGGTTGCCTGCAAGTATACGAGGGGTCGGCTGCGGCTAAAAGACGGAGCGAGACACGAGTGGCTCCGAGGCAGAAAAGCGGGGTGCCGCGAGCCGGCAGAGTCCCTTGTGATAATAACGAAACCGCGCCAGTCACAGAAATGTGATAATCACAAGACTACTTGCATTATTGCATAGCATCCGCCCGGCATCGCCGTTCATTGCAGATATGCGCTTACGTTATAGTCGCCGGCCGGCGAGAATTCGGCGCAACTGCAAGAGGAACACATGGTCCGGTCCATCGAACAAACGACGATGCGCAAGATCTACCTGCGCATCCTGCCGTTTGCCGCATTGACGTATTTCTTCTGCTATCTCGACCGGATCAACATCAGCTTCGCGGCGCTGACGATGAACAAGGATCTCGGCCTCGATGCCGCGATCTACGGCATGGCCGCCGGGGCGTTTTTCTGGGGCTATGTGCTGTTCGAGGTGCCGAGCAACATCATCCTCGAAAAGGTCGGGGCGCGGCTGTGGATCGCGCGCATCATGGTGACCTGGGGCCTCATCTCCGGGGCCACGGCGTTTTGCAAGGGGCCGTACAGTTTCGCGGCGATCCGCTTCCTGCTCGGGCTCGCCGAGGCCGGCCTGTTTCCCGGCTTTGTGCTGTTCTTCACCTACTGGTTCCCGGCGCATCACCGGGCGCGGATCAATGCCGGGTTCACGCTGGCCTTGCCGATCGCGGTGGCGACCGGCGCGCCGATCTCGACCGCGCTCCTCGGCCTCGACGGGTTGTGGGGCCTCAAAGGCTGGCAGTGCCTTTACCTGTTCGAGGCCTTGCCGACGGTATTGATCGGCATCGCCGTGCTGTTCGCCCTCGACGACCGGCCGGCGGAGGCGAAGTGGCTCGAACCCGAGGAAAAAGCGTGGCTGACCGCCGATCTGGCCGACGAACGCCGCGCCGTCGAGCGCGAGCACAAGATCGGCACGCTGCACGCGTTGTGGGACCCCAAGGTGATCTGGCTCGCGCTCAACTATATCGGCATCGTCACCGCCAGCCTCGGCATGCTGCTGTTCCTGCCGCAGATCGTCAAGGAACTGGGCCTTACGACGATGCAGGTCGGCTGGGCGACGATGGTCCCCTACATTTGCGGCGCGGTCAGCATGGTGTTTTGCGGCTGGCTGTCGGACCGGATCGGCGACCGCCGCTGGAGCCTGTTCTGGACCTGCGCGATCGCGACCGCCGGGCTGATCATGGCCGGGATGACGCTGGGCACCTGGTGGTCGCTGGTCGGCATGTCGATCGCGGCGATCGGGTTCTACGGCACCAAGGGGCCGTTCTGGTCGATCCCGTCGATGTGGCTGACCGGCAGCGCCGCCGCGGCCGGGTTTGCCTGGATCAACTCGCTCGGCAATCTCGGCGGATTTTTCGGGCCGAGCATGGTCGGTTGGGCCAAGCACCTGACCGGCAGCTTCGCCGGCGGGCTTTATGCGCTCGCCGCCTGCGCGCTGGCCTCGGCGCTGATCTCGCTGTTCTGCATCCGGGTGCCGCGGCAGCAGGCAACCGCGGCCGCGCCGGCGGAATAGTTCAGCCGCCCAGCGCGCCGTTCAGCGCGGCGGCGCACTCCGCAACGGCGCGGCGGGCGGTGCCGATCAGCCGCCCGTAGCGGATGAAGCCGTGGTTGATGCCCTGGTACACGGTCAGCGCGTTCTCGATCCCGGCCTGATCGAGCGCGGCGGCGAGGCGGTTGCTGTCGTCGAGCAGCGGATCGAGGCTGCCGACGATCAGGTGCGCCGGCGGCAGCCCCTTCAAATCGGCGAGGATCGGCGCGGCGCGCCAATCGCGCATCTGCGCCGGGTTTTCGAGATAGGTCTCCCAGATCCAGCGCATCTGCGTTTGCGATAGGCCGGCGCCCTGGCCGAAACGCTGCCATGACGGGCTGTCGCTGTCGGTCGAATAGACGCCGTAGATCAAGAGCAGGAATTTGAGCGCCTTTTCCCCGGAATCGCGCAACGCCAGCGCCGCGGCGAGCGCGAGGTTGGCGCCGGCCGAATCGCCGCCGACCGCGAGCCGCGCCGGGTCGATGCCGAGCCCGTCGCCTTCGCGCGCGGCGAGGCGGATCATCGCCACGGTTTCCTCGAAGGCCTTCGGAAAGCGATGTTCGGGCGACAATTTGTAATCGACCGACAGCGCGGCGACGCCGCTCTGCCGCACCAGGTCACGCAGAAAATGGTCCCAGCTGTCGAGGCTGCCCTGCATGAACCCGCCGCCATGCGCGTAGATAAGGCAGGCCGGCCGCGCGACATTATCAGGCAGATAGAGCCGGCACGGCACCTGGCCGTGCGGGCCGGGCAGCTGCAGGTCGCGCTCGCGCTTTAGCGGCAGCGATCCTTCGCCGAGAAAGGCGCCCACGCGATCCTGTGCGGCGCGCACCTCGCTGAGCGGCGCGACGGTCCGGTCGGGCGCGACCAGGCCATTTTCCTGCAACAGCTTGCCGGCGGCGACCAGCTCGGGGTCGATCCAGGGGGCGGCATCGTTCATGGCGATCTCCTCGCTGAGTCCGGCGGGGCAGAACAAAACTATAGACGCTGGCCGCTGCGCAACCCAAGTGATATCATCGTGCAATCACTAATGGGCGGATCGCATGGGCCAGGTGCTCATTCGCAACATCGACGACGACGTGCTCGATCGGCTCAAGCTCCGTGCGGCGGCCCAGCACAAATCGCTGGAACAGTCGTTGCGCGACGTACTCACCGAGGCGGCGCGGCCTAGTCGCGAGGAATTGGTGGCCGAGCTTGCGCGTATCCGGGCGATGACCCTGCCGCGCGAACCGGGCGTTCGGTATCCGACCGCCGAGGAGCTGATCCGGGAAGACCGGGACAGCCGGTGACCTGTGTAGTCGATGCCAGCGTCGCGCTGAAGTGGTTCATCGCCGAAGAGCCGCATGGCTTGGAAGCGGAGCGGCTCGTAAAGAGTGGCGAAGTCCTGATCGCTCCCGACTTTCTGGTGGCCGAGACGTGCAATGCCGGCTGGCGGTTATTGCGGTTGGCGCGGATTGCATACGAGCAACTGGAGCGGATCGCGACGGCGCTGCCACGGTTCATCGCCCAATTCGAACCCGCGGCGCCGTTGGCGCCACGGGCGGTGGCGATCGCGGCGCAGCTCGACCATCCAGTCTATGATTGTCTTTACCTTGCGGTGGCCGAGGTTCGGCAGGCGCCGCTCGTGACCGCCGACGGCCGGCTGCTGGCGAAGCTAGCTGGTTCCCCCTGGGCCGGCATTGCGATCCACGTCGCCGACTACCGGCCGGCCGGCTAGTGGCCCCATTCAGACGAATGAATCCACGACCCTCATTCCGGAGCGCCGCACAGCGGCGAGTCCGGAATGACGCGCGTGACGGGTTTCAAATGTCAGATTCCAACCATTAGTGTGGCCTCGGATTTGAAGTTCGCCAACGCGGCCACCAAACCCATGCGAACGTCCAATCCGCCACACCAGGCCTCTTACTCCGCGGCCTGCGGCACCACCACGCCGGGTGTGGTCGTCGCCTTGGGCAGGCGCGGCAGCACCTCGTTGGCCATCAGGCGGATCGTCTTTTTCGCCTCCTCATGCGCCAGAAAGCCGGAGCGGCCGACGAAGATCAGGTGCCCGAACCCGTCAACCTTGTCGTAAATCTCCATGACCTGCCGGACCACCGTGTCGGGATTGCCGGCGACGAGGATGCCGCGCTGGATCGCCTGCTCGGCGGTGATGCCGATCAGCCCGTCGGCCGGGCGGCCGCGCACGCCCGCGGTGCGCCAGATGTTGGGCGCCATTTCGGGCGGATTGCGGCCGGGCAGGAATTTCGACATCTGCGGCGCCTGCTTGAGGCTGGTGTTGAGAAACCACAGCGTCTTCGAGCCGACCGCGAGCCCTTCCTCGTCGGTATCGCCGATGCCGCACAGCACCGCATAGGCGAAGCGGTCGGTGCCCGGCGCCGGCAGCCCGGCCTCGCGGCGCGCGGTCTTGTAGGCGTCGAAGGCGCGCTTGCTGGCCTCCGGTCCGCGCAGGACCAGCGCATTGACGTAGCCCCGCCGGCCGATCTCGGCCGAGGTCGCGGGGTCGCCGGTCGCCGCCCAGAACGGCGGGTGCGGGCGCTGGTAGGGGCCGGGCCAGATGTTGATGTGGCGATGGGTGTAATGCTTGCCTTCGAAGCTGACCGGCCCCTCGCGCGCGGTCAGCGCCATTTTGATCACGTCGATCGCCTCCCAGAAGCGGTCGACGAAGCGCACCGGGTTGGCGTTGCCCGACACCATCTCGCTGTCGCCGGATTTGACGAAGCCGATTTCGAGCCGGCCGCGCGAGATCGTGTCGGCGGTGGCGTATTCCTCGGCGATGCGGACGGGATCGGTGCGCACCGAGATCAACGTGCCGAGCGACAGGATGCGCACGTTCCGGGTCTGCCGCGCGGCGATGCCGAGGATCATCGGGCTCGCGCCGTAAAGGCTGTTGATGCCCGAATGGTGCTCGATCGAGACGATGTTGATCCCAAGCTCGTCGCAATAAAGGTGCTCGTCGAGGCATTCCTCGAACAGGTTCGCGGCGATCCTCGGGTCGCAGTATTTATTGGGCAGGCTCGCGCGCACCGATTCAGCCGCGTCCAGCACCTCTTGCGGCACAAACGGATAGGTGTTTTCGCAATGATACCAGGCCTGCATGCTCGGCTCCGCGCTTCCGTCCGCGGCAATCTTCCGCCAACCGTCGGGCGGTGACAAGGTTCGGCGCCGAACTTGCGGAGCATCCGCTGTCGTCTTACATTTTCGACGACAAATTGTATACGCAGGCTGTCATGACCGACGCCAAGACCGAGACCATCACCTTTAGGGTCGACGCGGCCCTCAAGGACGAACTGGCCGAGATTGCGGAGAAGCAGGCAAAGCCGATCGGCGAAGTGCTGCGCGAACTGGTCCGCGAGCATATCAAGCAAAAGAGGCGGCGCGAATTCGAGGCCGAGGCCCGCCGGCAATGTCTCGAAGCCGCCGCGGCCGCGCGCGACCCGAACAGCGACGAGGCACAGGTGATGCGCGAGATGGAGGCACATTTCGCAGATGTGATGCGCGAATGGAAATAAGGCGCGGTGATCTCGTTTTGGCGGCCATTCCGGGCGATTACGGCAAGGTTCGACCGGTTCTTGTCATTCAGGACGACGCGTTTGCCGCGATCCAGTCAGTCACGGTGCTGCCGCTGACCACCGACCTGATAGACTTCCCGCTGGTTCGCCTTGACCTGGGCGCTACCGATGAAAACGGGCTGGAACGCCATTCACAGATCATGGTCGATAAAGTCGGCACGGTGCGCCGAGACAGGATCGGCCGGCATATCGGGCGGCTCGATGCGGCTGCCCTTCGCGCCGCAAGCGCAGCGCTGGCGAGATTTCTCGGACTGAGCGGGGATTGATGCGCAACCTGACCGTAAACGGCGAGCGGCTGTGGGCGAGCCTGATGGCGCTGGCGCAGATCGGCGCCACCGAAAAGGGCGGGGTGTGCCGGCTGGCAGCGCGCCGCCGCTGGGTTCCGCTTCGCTCTACCCACCCGACATGATCCGGTCTAAAATTCTAACCAGTTTGACCAGGGGCGTATGATGATAACGGTGGGCACCTTCGAGGCGAAAACGCATCTGTCGGCATTGCTTGACAAGGTGGCCGGCGGCGAAGAGGTGACGATCACGAAGCACGGCAAACCGATCGCACGGTTGATCAGTGCGGAAAAAGCGGACCAGGCCGATGTCGACCGCGCCGTGGCGCGGTTACGCGAATTTCGGAAAGGCACGACGCTTGGGGGCCTGTCGTGGAAGGAGTTGCGGGACGAGGGGAGGAAGTAGGATTGCTCGTTGTCGATTCATCGATCGCATTGAGTTGGTGTTTCGATGACGAGGCATCGCCCGCGACCGAGGCGCTGCTGGATCAGATCAGTGACGAAGGCGGGCTCGTGCCCGGCTTGTGGCATTTGGAGGTCGCCAACGTTCTGCTGGCGGCAGAGCGACGAGGTCGGACGATATCGGGCGGAATCCCGTCTCGGCTAGAGGATATGGCACGCCTTCCGATCACGACCGACGGCGAAACCACGCATCGCGCGTGGAGGGAAACCTTGACGCTGGCAAAGGCTGAGGGCCTTACCGCATACGACGCCTGCTATTTGGAGCTGGCGCTGCGCCATGGTTTGCCGCTGGCGACAAAGGATGAGGCGCTCGCTCGCGCGGCTCGCCGTGCCGGCTTGAAAGTGCTTCCGTAGGTTGAGGGGTTCTCCATGCGCAACCTGACCGTAAACGGCGAGCGGCTGTGGGCGAGCCTGATGGAGCTGGCGCAGATCGGCGCCACGGCGAAGGGCGGGGTGTGCCGGCTTGCCGCCAGCGATCTCGACGGCGAGGCGCGGCGGCTGTTCATCCGCTGGTGCGAAGCGGCCGGCTGCACCGTGACGGTCGACCGCATCGGCAACATCTTTGCCCGCCGCCCGGGCCGCAACCCCGCGCTGCCGCCGGTCGTGTCCGGCAGCCATCTCGACACCCAGCCGACCGGCGGCAAGTTCGACGGCGCCTACGGCGTCTTGGCCGCGCTCGAAGTCGTGCGCAGCCTCAATGATCTGGGCTACGAGACCGAGGCGCCGATCGAGATCGTCGCCTGGACCAACGAGGAAGGCTCGCGGTTTTCCCCGGCGATGGTCGGCTCGGGCGCGTTCGCCGGAGTCTTCGCGCTCGAAGATGCGCTGGCGACGCCGGACAATGTGACCCGTGTGCCGCTCGGCGCCGAATTGGAGCGCATCGGTTTTGCCGGCGCGGCGCCGGTCGGCGAGCACCCGGTCGCGGCCTATTTCGAGGCGCATATCGAGCAGGGGCCGATCCTCGAAGCGGCCGGCGTGCCGATCGGCATCGTCACCGGGGCGCAAGGCCAGCGCTGGTACGAGATCACCGTGACCGGGCAGGAGGCGCATGCCGGCCCGACCCCGATGAAGCGGCGGCGTGACGCGCTGGTCGGCGCGGCGCGGATGATCGACGCGGTCAACCGGATCGGCCACGCCCATGCGCCGCTCGCCTGCGCCACGGTCGGGTTTGTTCAGGTCAGCCCCAATTCGCGCAATACGATCCCCGGCCGCGTGTTCTTCACGGTCGATTTCCGTCACCCCGACGACGATGTGCTGACTGCGATGGACCGCGAATTGCGCGCGGCGTGCGCCGAAGCCGCGGCGACGCAGAGCCTAGAAGTGGAGGTCAAGGAATTCTGGTATTTCCCGCCGACCCCGTTCGACAAGCGGCTCGTCGATGCGGTGCGCGCCGCCGCCGCGGCGCAAAATTACAAGCACCAGGACATCGTCTCGGGCGCCGGGCACG
>JASHNY010000134.1 GCA_030041385.1 Alphaproteobacteria bacterium | reverse complement strand
GACGGTCACGACATCGACATCGAGCAGGACCGCAAGGTCGGTTGTCACCACCTGGAACAACTGCTCGAAGCTTGTCGCCGCGAGGATCGCCAAGACCGCCTTGTGAACCCGGCCCTGGCTCGCCAAGTTGCCTCGGCTGGTGACGATCAGGCTCTTGTGTTCGGCGCCCAGCCGGGCCAGGTCGCGGCGCTGCCGTTCCAACAGGAAGTGCTGGAAATCGAGGACGCCGCCATCGATCGCGCGCGACGGCGAGCGCAACAGCCGCAACGCCTCGGGACGGTCGTCGAAAAAATTCGGATGCCGCCGCAGATAGGCGATGACATCGTCGCCGTCGATCGCGTCGGGCGCGCTCGCCACCAGCCGCGTACTGGGTTCGGCCTTGGAGCGGTCGTGCGGACTGTCGGCCATGATGCCGTTACCATCCCGGTAACGGCGGCAGCCCGAAACAGCCGCTGGCGGCGCGCGATTCGCTGTGCATCTGCAAATACCTGGCACCTGATCCCGGGCCGGGCGAGCCTCCTGTTGCCGCGCTTGCGGCGTGCCGGCCTGCGCGCGAGTGTAGCCGATGCCCGACGACCCTGCCAGCACCACCGGCTTTCCCGACCCGGCGCAAACGGACGACGCCCGGCGGGTGCCGGTATTGCTGCCGGTGCCGCTGGCGACGCCGCTCGATTACGCCGTGCCGGCCGGCATGGCCGCACCGGCGCCGGGCGCATTTGTGGTGGTGCCGCTGGGGCCGCGCCGAATCGTCGGCGTCGTGTGGGACGGCGATAGCGGGGCGCCGCCGCCCGGCCGGGTGAAGCCGCTGATCGAAATCCTGCCAACCCCGCCGATGCGGCCGGAATTGCGCCGCTTCGTCGAGCGCGTGGCGGCCTATACCCTGGCGGCGTCCGGGGCGGTATTGCGCATGACCATGCGGGTTGTCGAGGCGCTGTGGCCGGAGGCGCCGCGCCTTGCTTGTGCCATCACCGAGGCCGGACGCGCCGCGCTCGCCGATCTGCCGCGGCGCCTGACTCCGGCGCGGGCACGCGTGCTCGATGCGCTGCACGACGGCGCCGCGCCGATGGCCGAGATCGCCCGCCGCGCCGGCTGCGGCAGCGGCGTGGTTCGCGGCCTTGTCGAACTGGGCTGGGTCGCGGAGACAAAAGTGCCGGCGCGGTTGCGCGACATCGCGGCACCCGATTGGAACGCGCCCGGCCCGGCATTGTCGCCCGACCAGGCAGCGGCGGCGCGAAAACTGGTGGCCGCGATCGAGAGCGGCGGCTTCGGCGTCACCGTGCTCGACGGCGTGACCGGCTCCGGCAAGACCGAGACCTACTTCGCCGCGATCGCTGCGGCTCTCGCCGCCGGCCGCCAGGTGCTGGTGTTGCTGCCGGAAATCGCCCTCTCCGCGCAATGGCTCGACCGCTTCCGCCGGCGCTTCGGCGCCGCCCCGGCCGAATGGCATTCCGACGTGTCTCAGACCCAGCGGCGCGATACCTGGCGCGCCGTTTCGGACGGCCGGGCACGCCTCGTCGTCGGCGCGCGTTCGGCCCTGTTTCTGCCGTTCCCCGAGCTCGGACTGATCGTCGTCGATGAAGAGCACGATGCGTCCTACAAGCAGGACGACGGCGTCTGCTACCAGGCCCGCGACATGGCCGTATTGCGGGCCTCGCTGGCGCAGATCCCGATCGTGCTGGTATCGGCGACGCCGTCGCTCGAAACCATGGTCAATGTCGGGCGCGGCCGCTACCGGCGGGTGGCATTGCCGCGCCGCCACGCCGCGGCGATGCTGCCCAAGGTTGTGTTGATCGACATGCGGCAGCAGCATTGCGGGCCGGGGCATTTCCTGTCGCCGCCGCTGGTCGATGCGCTGGCCGAAACGCTGGAAGCCGGCGAGCAGTCGCTGTTGTTCCTGAACCGGCGCGGCTATGCGCCGCTGACGCTGTGCCGCGCCTGCGGCCACCGTTTCCAATGCCCGAATTGCACCGCCTGGCTGGTCGAGCACCGCCTGACCCGGCGCCTGTTGTGCCACCACTGCGGCTATGCCGCGCCGGTGCCGGCGTTCTGCCCCGAATGCCTTGCCGCCGGCACGCTGGCGCCGTGCGGGCCGGGGGTCGAGCGCCTGCAAGAGGAGGTCGCGGCGCGGTTTCCCGGCGCGCGCACGGCGCTGATGGTCAGCGACCTGCTGCCCGGCCCGCGCGCCGCCGGCGAGCTTGCCGCGGCGATGGCGGCGCATCGCTTCGACGTATTGATCGGCACCCAGATCGTCGCCAAGGGGCATCATTTCCCGATGCTGACCCTGGTCGGGGTGGTCGATGCCGATCTCGGCCTCAGCGGCGGCGATCTGCGCGCGGCCGAGCGGACCTACCAGCTTTTGCACCAGGTCGGCGGCCGCGCCGGCCGGGCCGAGCGGGCGGGCCGCGTGCTGATCCAGACCTACATGCCCGAGCAACCGGTCATGCAAGCGCTCGCCGGCGGCGATCGCGACCGCTTTTTCGCGGCCGAGGCGGCGGCGCGGCGCGAGGCCGGATTGCCGCCGTTCGGCCGGCTGGCGGCGCTGATCGTCTCGGCCGGCGATGCCGAAGCCGCCGATTTCGCCGCCCGCGCCCTCGGCCGCGCCGCGCCGCAATTGCCCGGCGTCGAAATCTTCGGACCGGCGCCAGCGCCGCTCTCGGTGTTGCGCGGCCGGCACCGCCGCCGCCTGCTGGTCAAGGCCGCGCGCGAGGTCAACCTGCAGGCGGTCGTGCGCAATTGGCTGGCACGGGTCAAGCTTGCCGGCGCGGTTCGATTGCAGGTCGATATCGATCCCTACAGCTTTCTGTAAGGCTGGGGTTCGCGTCGCCCGCCGCTGGCGCCACATCCACCCGGATGGAATCACCCCGTTTTCGCCTTGGTCGCCCCCGGATCAAGTCCGGAGATGACCCGCGGGAGGCGGCTTCGGGGGCGGCGGTTCGATCTTCGGCGATCCGGCTCTAACGTTTCGAGCTTACGGTTTCGAGGCCTTTTGCCGGCGCACCCCTATGGAAGAACGGGGCTATGGCGGCGGCAAGCTTGGTCGAGTGGCGGATCTGGCAGGGTTCGTTGAGGTGGGCAAGCGTGTCGTAAAAACAGCTGCGCGGATACTGGCTGTGATTATCGAGAACAAGAAAGCGCTGCCCGTTTTGTTCATAGAACTGCCGCAGGGCGTCGATCCGGTCCTGGGTCACCGGCAGATCGTCAGGCGCGGTCTGCAGCCCGCCGACGACGACCACCCCGTGCCGTCGTGCCCAGGCAAAGAAATCGACCATCAGCGATTTGATATAGGTCGGCTTCGACAATTCCGCGGCCGAAGGCATGTCGGCCTTGGCGGTTGCAACGTAGGAGGCATAAACCTTGGCCTTCTCCGGCGTGTTGCCGGTCTCATCGCCTTCGGGCGTCAGGTTCTGCAAGCCGAAGCGCGGATGAAAGCCGCCGGCGTCGAGGCCCATTTCGGCAAGTGCCGAGACGGCGAACGGCAGGGTGAACGAGAACGCCGCGCGGAAGGTGCGTTCGACGCCAAGGCCCAGCAATTCCCGCTTGTCGCGATAGAACATTTCCGGCGCATCGGGGCCGCTCATCACCTCTGCCTTGTCATCGAGGTACCAGTCGTACTCCCACGGCATATAGACGATGTCGCCCGGGTGCAGCACCGGCTTCAGCGCGCTCACGAGATAGTCGAAGCCGATGCCACGGCCGGTCCCGAAATTGGCGCACGGTACGGAAATCAATCGCGCGATCGTCTCGCAGCGATGGCTGAAGCGCGCATTGCTGCCGGCAAAGATGACCAGCTTCGGCCCGCGGATGCTTGCGGCGTAATGGCGCTTTACGGCGAGAAGCGACGTTACTTCGCCCAGGGTCAGCGGCTTGTGCAGCAGAAAGCCGAAGACCGCGAAGTACAGCACTAGCGAAGCAAGACAGGCTCCCAGCAATCGGCAGATCGCCTTCATGGCCGGCCCTTAAAACTGAAAGTAGAGAAAGGGCGCCGCGCTGCCCGAAAACAGCAGATTCTGAACGACGAAAGCAAAACTGGGCAGCAACAGCAGGAGGCGGGTGCGCGGGGTGATCTGGTGCAGATGGGGCGTCAAGAAGATGATCGCGAGCCCGATCGCGAACAGCCCGACCATGGCCACGAAGCCCAGAACCGTGCCGCCGGCGAGGCCGGGTACCGTGCCGGCGCTGGTTACGAAACGGCCGAGCAGCGGGATCAGGTTGACGATCTGGGTGGGCAGCACGGCGCCGTGCTGTCCCGCCATCCCGGCCAGGACATCCGAGGCCGCGGTGAAGCTCGCCGCCCGGAAGAAGACCCAGCCGACCAGAACCGCAAAGAACGTGATCACGGTCCCGGCGATCCGCCCGGGGATCGTCGGTTGCCCCGCCGGCAGACCGACCGCACGCCGCAAGCCGTGCCACAGATGATTGATGACGATGAACACCCCGTGCAGCCCACCCCAGACGACAAAGGTCCAGCCGGCGCCGTGCCACAATCCGCCGAGCAGCATCGTGGTCATCAGGTTGACATAGCGGCGCGCCCGGCCGCGCCGGTTGCCGCCGAGCGGGAAATAGAGGTATTCGCGCAAGAAACGCGACAACGTGATATGCCAGCGCCGCCAGAACTCGATGATGTTCACCGCCTTGTAGGGAGAATTGAAGTTGATCGGAAAGCGGAGCCCGAACATGCGCGCGAGTCCGATGGCCATGTCTGAATAGCCCGAGAAGTCGAAATACAATTGCAGCGTGTAGCCAATCGCCGCGCCCCAGGCGACAAAGAAGCTGATCGGTTCGCCGGCGGCGGCCGCATTGAAGCCTTCGTCAGCGTACACGCCGAACTGGTCGGCAAGGACCAATTTCTTGGCGAGGCCCAGCAGGAAGAGCGCGATACCGTCGACGAAAAGCTCGGCCGAGAAACGCTCGAACCAGCGGTTCTGGATCTGCGGCAGCAATTCGTCATGCTGCACGATCGGTCCGGCAATGACGTGCGGGAAAAACGTGACGAACATTGCATAGCTTTTGAAATCGGGATGTACCGCAGTCTTGCCGGTATAGCGGTCGACAAGAAACTTGATCTGCTGAAAGGTGAAAAACGAGATGCCGATCGGAAGCAGGATATGGCGGATTGTGTATTCCGCGCCGGACAGCGCCGCGATGCTGCCCGCAAGAAAATTGAAGTACTTGAAATAGGCGATTGCGCCGAGGTTGAGCGCGATCCCCAAAACCAATAGTGCCCGCGCAAGCGCAAGCCGTTTTTCGCGGTAGTCGCCGATCGCCCGGCCGATAAGATAGTTGAGGACGACCGAAGGGACGAGGATGAACAGATTGTGGTAGTCCCACCAGCCGTAGAAAAACAGCGAGGCGGCGACCAGCCAGAATATCGGTGTCGAGCGACCCGGCAGCACGCGCATGACGAAAAATCCGGCCAGCGCGAGCGGCAGAAAACCGACAATAAAGGGCACGGAATTGAACAGCACGGGCCGCATCCCGTTAAACGGGTTCAGACCCGGAATTTAATCGGGCGGCAGCGCCGGCTAATATTCACCAATTAGGCGTATCTGCCAATTAGTCCGGCGTCGCACCACGGCGGCCGCGTCGCCGACCAGCCGTCGCACCGACGATCTGCCGGCATCAGCGCGTCTTGCGAAGCCGGCATTCTCCCTGTCACTCAAACGGAAAGACGCGTCGCCAGTCATTCTTCATATCGACGACCGTCCAGCCCCTCGCCTTGGCTTCATCGAGCGCTTGGTCGAGATGGCCGATGTCCGCCTCGCGATCATATTGCCATTCGCGGATCGCGTCAGTGTGGCGGACCAGCAGGGCAAACCGTGCGCCATCGCCGCCGGTCGTCCATTGCAGCATCTGAAGGTCGCCGTCGGAATTGCCGAACGCGGCGATCGGGCGGCGACCAATATGATGCTGGATGCTGACGGGCTTCCCGGCGAAATCGTCGATGAAGTTGATCTCGGCCAACTTGAGGAGGATCGGCTTGCCGTCCCGGATCTCGAACTTCAGCTTGCCACTGCTGCCGATCACCTGCTGGTGAGGTATGCCGTAGGTTTGCTCGGCAAAGGTGCGCATGAATTCGATGCCGCCACCCGAGACGATGAACGTCCTGAAATCGCTGGCACGCAAATAATTTAGCACCTCCAGCATCGGCTGGAACACCATATCGGTGTAGGGGCGGTCGGTGCGCGGGTGGCGCGCCGACGCCAGCCACTTTCGCACCTCTGCCTCGAATTCGTCCGTGGTCATGCCGAAATGGGTCGCCGCGACGACCTCAACCAGCCCACGCTGGTCGCCGGTCAACACGGCCCTGGCGTCGCTCGACAGCATCGTTTTGAAGGGCTCGTTGTCCTGCCATTCCGGGTGTCGCGATGCCCGTGCCTTGATCTGGTCGATGGCGAAGGCAAACTGGAAATAGTAAGGTTGCTCGCTCCACAGCGTGCCGTCGTTGTCGAACGTGGCAATGCGCTCTTCCGGCGGAACATAGTCCGGGCTTGCCGCATCGGTCGTGGTTTTCACGAAGTTGATGATCGAGGCCTTCGCCGCCCCTTCGTTCCAGGATGGCAGGGGATCGGCCAATGCGGCTGTCGTGTAACCGGCTTGGCTATCGATTCCTGCCGAAGAATGTTGTGACTTCATGGCCGTTCCGATTGCGCCTCGTTGCGTCGAACGACATGTCAATCAATTCTCTACCGCCTGTCGCCTCAGGGTTCGGGCAGGAACGCCTTGAGTTCCTTGCGCGCCGTGCCGTAGTTCCCGAGCTGATAGACCGAAGCGCTGACGGGCGAGAACGTGAAGGGCTCGAACGGCCGCGCCAGCAGCGCATCGAGGAACTCCGTGGTGCCGACACCGGTGCTCACGTGGGGACTGTAGTTCTTGCCGGTCTGGGCCGGCACGAAGTCGCGGACGTAGGGGACCAACGAAGGATGTATGTCCGGCTCCGCTGGGGTGGTGTAGAACGCGGTCGCCGCCCCCGCGTTCACTGTGTAAGGCGCCACCGCATCAATGATTTGCTGCTGTAGCCTGATCAGGTCCGTCGTCGGTTCGACGACAATGCCAGCCAAGCCGATGGGGCCGGCGGGAATGTAGTAATATTTGAGCGCGGTCAATTTCCAGCCGAAGTACTTTTCCTTCGCCAGCACTTCCTCTGTCGCCGCGTAGATGCCCGGAAGATCGGTCGTGCGCACAAAGCGTTGCAGCAATGTTATGTGCGCATGATGAGTGGCGTCTAGCGCGAAGCCTTGAGGAAAGTTTTCGCGCAAGGCGGCGTTGTCCGCGACAGCGCGGCGCATCATTACGGCGTCAGGCTCCAGGGCGATGTCAATGGCCGTGAGAGCCTCTTGTGGGCCGGTCATTGGCCACCTCCGCAGCGTGGTGACCGGAAATCCTAGCACCACGGCCAGATCGATAACAGCCGGGGCACCGGCCGCTGCGTTCGGTGGCAAACGCGGCCGCCACCAAACCCGTGCGAACGTCAAATCCGCCACACCAGTGGTCCAATGAATCCACGACCGTCATTCCGGGGCGGCCCGAGGGGCCGAGCCCGGAACCCATGTTCCAGAGGCCGGTGTTCATGGGTTCCGGACTCGCCGCTGCGCGGCGCTCCGGAATGACGCGCGTGACGGGTTTCAAACGTCAGATTCCAACCGCTGGCGTGGCCTTGGATTTGAAGTTCGCAAACGCGGCCGCCACCAAACCCGTGCGAACGTCAACTCCGCCACACCAGTGGTCCAATGAATCCATGACCGTCATTCCGGGGCGGCCCCAAGGGCCGAGCCCGGAACCCATGTTCCAGAGGCCGGTGTTCATGGGTTCCGGACTCGCCGCTGCGCGGCGCTCCGGAATGACTCGAGTGACGGGTCGCAAATGTCAGATTCCAACCACCAGAACATTTCGCTGTTTAAGGCTCGAAATCGCATTCCCGGCCGATTGCGCACGCGCGCTATAGTGCCGGCGGCAGATTGGGGATTTCGGATGAGCATGTCGTTGCGCCAGCTTCACCCGCTGTTCGTCGGGCAGGTGAGTGGCATCGATACGGGGCGGCCGCTTGATGCCGCCCAGGTCGCCGCGCTGAACCACGCGATCGACCGCTACGCGGTGCTGGTGTTTCGCGACCAGGATCTCGACGACGAGCGCCAGATGGCCTTTGCCCGCAATTTCGGCGACCTCGAAATTCCGCGCAGCGGGCAGGCCGCGGTCCGGCGTCGGCTGCGCGCCGAGATCGCCGACATCTCCAATCTCGACGAAAACCAGGCGGTGCGCGGCCGCGACGACCCGCGCCGGTTCGACCAGCTTGGCAACCGGTTGTGGCATACCGACGGGTCGTTCCGCCGGGTGCCCGCCGCATTGTCGATGCTCTACGCGCACAAGGTGCCGCGCCCCGGGCCGGACGGGAAGGGCGAGACCGAGTTCGCCGACATGCGCGCCGCCTATGATGCGCTCGACGACGCGACAAAGGCCAAGATCGACGGGCTCGTGGCATTGCACGACATCGCCTGGTCGCGCGCGCAGCTCGGCTTTACCGAGCTGCTGTTCAACGAGCGCGACGTGCTGCCGGCAGTGCCGCAGCGCCTGGTGCGGGTGCATCCCGGCTCGAAGCGCAAGGTGCTCTATGTCGCCGCCCATGCCTGCGAGATCGTCGGCTGGCCGGTGCCGGAGGGGAGGCTGTTGTTGCGCGAGTTGATCGAGCACGCGACGCAGCGCGAATTCGTCTATCGCCACGAATGGCGCGAAGGCGACCTGGTGCTGTGGGACAACCGCGCGACGATGCATCGCGGGCGGTCATTCGACGAGCGCGAGGTGCGCGATTTGCGCCGGGTCACCACGCGCGACATCGCCTCGACATTGGACCAGGTCGCCTGAAGGGCGGCCCCTCAGGTCAAGAACTGCTCCTTGAAGACGCGTTCTTCGAGGTTGGCGTCACGGTCGAATAGCAAGGTCATCGCAATGTCGCGATTCTCGCGAATCTCGACGGCGACAATGTCGCGCACCTCGGTGAAGTCGGCGACGGCGCTGACCGGCCGCTTGTCGGATTCCAGCGCGTCGATGCGGACCCGGGCGTCGTGCGCCAGCAAGGCGCCGCGCCAGCGCCGCGGCCGGAACGCGCTGATCGGCGTCAGCGCCAGGATGCCGGCGCGGAGCGGGATGATCGGGCCGTGCGCCGAGAGGTTGTAGGCGGTGCTGCCGACCGGGGTCGAAAGCAGGATGCCGTCGGCCATCAATTCATCGAGGCGGACGACGCCGTCGACGGAGACGCGCAATTTCGCCGCCTGCCGGCTTTCCCGGAGCAGCGACACCTCGTTGAAGGCGATCGCCCTGTGGCAGATTCCGGCGACGTCCTCGGCGACCATCGCCAGCGGGTGGAGGACGACCGGCTGGGCCGCCGCGATCCGCTCGATCAGCCCGTCGGCCCGGTACGGGTTCATCAGAAAGCCGACGCTGCCGCGGTGCATGCCGAAAATCCGCGCGCGCCCGCCGACAAAGTGGTGCAGCGTTTCCAGCATGAACCCGTCGCCGCCGAGCGGCACGATGATCTCGGCCTCGTCGGGCGCGACGGCATCGTAGCGGCCGCGCAATTCGTCGAGCGCCTGCCGGGCAGGCTCGCTGTCGGCGGCGACGAAGGCGATAGAGGGCGAAGCGGTGGAACTCACCCGCCGGTCACGCTCATATGCCGGGCGAGGGCCGGGCGGTTATGGCGCCGGTCGATGACGAAATCGTGGCCTTTGGGCTTGCGCGAGATCGCCTCGCGGATCGCCTGCTCGACCGCCTCGTCGCCTTCCGACTGGCGCAGCGGCGCCCGCAGATCGGCCGCATCCTCCTGGCCGAGGCACATGTACAGCGTGCCGGTGCAGGTCAGCCGCACACGGTTGCAGCTTTCGCAGAAATTGTGGGTCAACGGGGTGATGAAGCCGAGCCGTCGCCCGGTCTCGCGCACCGTGACGTAGCGCGCCGGCCCGCCGGTGCGATAATCGCTGTCGTCCAGCGTCCAGCGCTGCTGCAGCCGGGCGCGCACCAGCGACAACGGCAGGTATTGGTCCAGCCGCGTCTCGCCGCCGATATCGCCCATCGGCATGACCTCGATGAAGACCAGGTCGAACCCCTCGCCGCCAGCCCAGGCGACCAGATCGCTCAACTCGTCTTCATTGATGCCGCGCAACGCAACCGCGTTGATCTTGACCTGAAGGCCGGCGCGCTTGGCCGCAGCGAGTCCTTCAAGCACCTGCTCGATCCGGCCGCGCCGGGTGATCTCGGTGAATTTTTGCGGGTCGAGCGTATCGAGCGAAACGTTGACCCGCCGTACCCCGCAATCGCGCAATTCGTCGGCATAGCGGGCGAGCTGGCTGCCATTGGTGGTCAGGGTCAATTCGTCGAGCGCCGCCGTTTCCAGATGGCGCCCGAGCCTGCGGAACAGGCTCATGATGTTGCGCCGCACCAGCGGCTCGCCGCCGGTCAGCCGCAATTTCCTGACGCCGAGCCGGATGAAGGCGCTGCATACCCGATCGAGCTCTTCGAGCGTCAGGAGCTCGGCTTTCGGCAAAAAGCTCATCTCTTCCGCCATGCAATAGACGCAGCGGAAGTCGCAGCGGTCGGTAACCGATACGCGCAGGTAGGTGATGGTGCGTCCGAACGGATCGATCATGCTCAGCTCAAACCGCGTCGCCCATGGCGTTGCGTCCGGCTAGATATAAGGTGGTGCCGGGCCGATGTCGCCCCTTATGTGATCATGGCTATCGCGCTAGCCCTTCGGCTGGGGCGGAAACCAGTCGCCGAGGATCTGGTCGGGGGTATAGCTGAAAAGTTCGAGAGAATTCTTTCTCTTCAGCGTCTCGCGAAGCCCCTGGCCCAGTTCGCGCCGGATATCAAGCTCACCCAATGCAATCTCCGCCGCCCGCTTCGCCTCGTTGCGGATCAGCTTGGGAACTTCGCGCCTGAGACTTGGACTGTCGTCCAATATTCGTTCGATTTCCCCTCGCTCTCGCAAGATTGTTTGACGCCATCTCTTGCGCGGGTATCGCGCGGGTGAGTGATCGAGCTTGATGAGGTGTTCAACTATCACCGCGAGCCGGCTAGCCAGCTCACGCCGATCGGATTTGCCTAAGGATTCGATCTCCTCGGCCAGATTTTCCCAGTCGAGCTGGTGGTTCGAGCCGCCGCGTGCTGCCGCGCGCAGCGCCTCGGCCTGCTGCTCTGACCAGGCGACGAAATCCTCGTCGTAAAGGGCCTTCACGTCGGCCATCGGCAAACCCCGGTTTTCCTCAGCTCGGCATGCATTACGGCTTCGGCTCGGGCGGAAACCAGTCACCCAAAACCTGTTCGTCGGCGTAGCGAAGCAACTCTCGGTTTGATTTCGCTCTCAACTGCTCTGTCAGTTCGCCGAAATCTGCCAAAGCGGCTATGGCGGCGTGCACGCCGCGTTTGCCCTCCTCGTCTATAATCTCTCGCATCTCCGACCGCAGGCTCGGGCTATCGTCGATCACATCTTGGATTGCGGCGCGCGCATTTCGGATCGGGTCGCGCCAGCCCGCACGAGGTTCGACCGCCGGCGAGTGTTCGAGTTTGACCAAGTGTTCGACGATGCGTCGCACCTGGCTGCGCAACTCGCGGCGGTCCTTTTTGCCCAAATCCCCGATCTCCTCGGCCAGATTTTCCCAGTCGAGCTTGTGGTTCGAGCCGCCGCGCGCCGCCGACCGCAGCGCCTCGGCCTGCTGTTCGGACCAGGCGACGAAATCCTCGTCGTACAGTGTCTTCACATCTGCCATAGCGGTCCTGCCGAGGGCGCCGATCGTCAACATCGTACAAATAATGCCTTAGCACGGAAATCGGTATGACCGCGTGGCCACCCGCCTTGAAGGAGAGGCCGGCACGGCCCATCATCCCGGCATGGATGAATTTGCGGTGCGGCCCGACCCCGCCGATCCGCGGCTCGTGCGCCGGGTCGCGGGCGTCGACCACGAGGGCCGCGCGATCGAGACCGCCGTCGTCACCGAGCGGCCGCTGACGCTGTTTCTGAATGGCCGCGAGATCGTCACGATGATGACGATCGGCGACCACCCGGAATATCTCGGGGTCGGCTACCTCTTGAACCAGAACATGCTCGGCCCCGACGACAAGATCATTGCGGTCGATTACGACGACGACATCGAAACCGTGGTCGTGCGCACCGACCGCGAGACCGATTTCGAGGACAAGCTCAAGAAGAAGACGCTGACCTCGGGCTGCGCCCAGGGCACCGTGTTCGGCGATCTGATGGAAAAGTTCGACGAGGTCCGGCTCGATCCCGGTGCGATCCTGAAAACCTCGTGGCTCTATGCGCTGACCCGCAAGATCAACACCGCGCCGAGCCTCTACCTCGCGGCCGGCGCGATCCACGGCTGCGTCTTGTGCGAGGAGGACCGGCCGCTGCTTTACATGGAGGATGTCGGCCGGCACAACGCGGTCGACAAGATCGCCGGCTACATGCACCTGCATCACGTCTCGCCGGTCGGCAAAAGCTTCTACACCACCGGGCGGCTGACCTCGGAAATGGTGATCAAGACCGTGCAGATGGGCATTCCGATCCTGATATCGCGCTCCGGCTTCACCGCCTGGGGCGTGGAGCTTGCGCGCCAGGCCGGGCTTACGCTGATCGGCCGGGCCAAGGGCAAGCGGTTTGTCGCGCTCGCCGGGGCCGAGCGCATCGTCTTCGACCTCGACCCCAAAACCGTTGCCGACGAGCCGGCGCGCCTGTCGCGCAAGGCGAGCCTTGCGGAGGAGGATGCCGCGTGAACACGGTCGGGCTGTTGCTGGCCGGCGGATTGGCGCGGCGCATGGGCGGCGGCGACAAGTCGCTGCGGCTGGTGGGCGGGCAGACCATGCTCCGCCGCGTTATCGAAACCTTGCGGCCGCAGGTTGCCGCGCTGGTTCTCAACGCCAACGGCGATCCGGCGCGGTTTGCCGAATTCGGCCTGCCGGTCGTCGCCGACGGCATCGGCGGTTTCGCCGGGCCGCTCGCCGGCATCCTCGCCGGGCTCGACTGGGCTGCCGCCAACCGGCCGGACTGCGCGATGGTTGCCAGCGTTGCCACCGACGCGCCGTTTCTGCCTGGCGATCTCGTCGCCCGCCTTGCCGCGGGCATCGAGCACGAAGGCGCCGACCTCGCCTGCGCCGCATCGAACGGCCAGCCGCATCCCGTTATCGGGCTGTGGCCGGTGCGCCTGCGCGAGGATCTGCGCCAGGCGCTGGCGGACGAGGGCATCCGCAAGGTGGATGTGTGGACCGCGCGCTACAAGCTCGCGACGGTGGAGTTTCCGGTCGGTCGGATCGACCCGTTCTTCAACGCCAACCGCCCCGAGGATCTCGAAACCGCCGCGGCGTTGCTGGGCAACATTTAGGCCGGCCTGCGGCAATCGCCGGTTTGCATCACCCCTTCGCCGTGTCAGCATGCGGACGATGAATTCGCCGATCGACCTTCGCGTCATCGAACTGGTCAGCGCTCGCCTGTGCCACGATCTGGTCGGCCCGGTCGCCGCCATCAGCAACGGCGTCGAGTTGATCGACGACGACGACCCGGATTTCGTCCGCGATGCCGTGGCGCTGGTCGGCGACAGCGCGCGCAAGGCCGCGCGCCGCCTGCAATTCTTTCGGTTTGCCTACGGCTTTCGCCACGGGTCGAGCGCCGGTCCGCCGCCGCACGTGCTGGCGGGCGATCTGTTCGACGGCACGTCGGTTCTGTGCGATTACACCGAGCCGGCCCGGCTGCTCGGGCTCGAATGGCAGAAGCTCGCCTGCAACCTGTTGCTGGTCGGCAGCGAGGCATTGCCGCGCGGCGGCCGCCTGATATTGACGGCCGCGGCCGTGGGGCTGGAGCTCGAAGGCATCGGCGAAGGCAATGGTCCGGCGCCGGAAATCCGCGCCGCCCTCGCGCTCGACCTGCCGACCGCGGAATTGACCCCGCGCAATGTCGGCGCCTATTTCGCCGGCCTGCTCGGCGCGGCGCTGGGCTGCCGCATCGCCACGACCAGCGCGCCCGGCAGCTTCCGCTTCAGCGTCGTGCCGAGAATGGGCTGAGAGGTCAGGCCCGGCGCAGCTGCTGGGCGCCCTCGACCGGATCGCGCAACACGTAGCCGCGGCCCCACACGGTCTCGATGTAGTGCTCGCCGCCTGTCGCCTGCGCCAGTTTCTTGCGCAATTTGCAGACGAACACGTCGATGATCTTGAGTTCGGGCTCGTCCATGCCGCCATAGAGATGGTTGAGGAACATCTCCTTGGTCAGCGTCGTGCCTTTGCGCAGGCTCAACAATTCGAGGATGCCGTATTCCTTGGCGGTCAGGTGCAGCGCTTGGTCGTCGACCGAGACGATGCGGCTGTCGAGGCTGACGACCAATTTGCCGGTGCGGATCGTCGATTCGGAATGGCCTTTGGAACGGCGCACGATCGCCTGGATGCGCGCGATCAGTTCGCGCCGGTCGAACGGCTTGGTCAGGAAATCGTCGGCGCCGAAGCCGAGGCCCTTGATCTTGTGGTCGAGTTCGGAAAGCCCTGAGAGAATGAGGATCGGTGTTCGCACCCGCGCCGCCCGCAGCCGGCGCAGTACCTCGTACCCGTCGATATCCGGCAGCATCAGGTCGAGAACGATAATGTCGTAGTCGTACAGCTTTCCGATTTCGATCCCGTCTTCGCCGAGATCCGTCGTATCGACGATGAAATTCTCCTTGCGCAGCATCAGCTCGATGCTGGCGGCTGTTGCGGCATCATCCTCGACCAGCAAGACGCGCATCACGATCCTCCGAGGACACAGAGCGGCGGGGGCCGCGGCAACATGTGGTTAAGGAGTGTTAGCAGAAGCGGTTAACAAAACCTTATCTCGCAACAACCCGTTGTCCCGCAATGCGATCGCGATTCCCGTATTCATTTAACCGGATGTTAGCACCGGTAAACCAGGATCGACACGGCAACACCCGAATCAAAGGCGGGCTGCGCGCGGCCGCAGGCGTGTAGACCGCGCTCCGGCGGGAATAACGAATGAGCGTTCGCGAAAATGTTCTGCGCTTGAGTCGCTGGCGGCTGCAGGAGCGGCAGGAGTATCTGGCCGGTCTCGAATCGCTGCTGGGCCGCCTGGGCAACGACCTTCGGCGCTTGCAGGACGACGCGGCGGCAGGGCCTTCGCCGCGCCCGCTGGCCGAGCGGCAGCGCAAGATCGAGCGCTCGATTGCCGAAGTCGAGGCGCGGATCGGCGAAGCCCGGTCCGCGGTCGATGCCGCGCTGCAGGAGGTCAAGCTCGGCGAAGGTGCCGCGGGCGCGCCTGCCGCGGCGCCGCCGATGCGCGTCATCCGGCGCACGCGCCGCCCGCGCCGCCGGACGGTTTCGGGTTCGTCGCAGGGCGACCGCACGCGCACCGTCTGATCCGCTCGCCGCCGCGGCTGCCCTCGCTGTCGCGGCCGTTGGCGCCGGGGCCGGCGCTCGGGCATAGTGCGGGCGATGCAGCCTCTTGCTCCGGTCACGCGGGACCTCGTGCTCGTCGGCGGCGGCCACGCCCATGTCCATGTGCTGAAAAGCTTCGGCATGCGGCGAGTCGCCGGGGTGCGCCTGACCCTGATCGCGCGCGACCTGGAAACGCCGTATTCGGGAATGCTGCCCGGCTATGTCGCCGGCCATTACCGCTTTGCCGAGTGCCACATCGATCTGGTGCGCCTCGCCCGGTTCGCCGGGGCGCGGCTGATCCACGACGAGGCCATCGGCCTCGACCGCGCCGAACGCTGCGTGCTGTGCCGCGGTCACCCGCCGATCCGCTACGATCTGCTGTCGCTCGATATCGGGTCGACCCCGCACGACGCCGTGCCCGGCGCCGCCGAGCATACCGTGCCGGTGAAGCCGATCGACCGGTTCGCCCGGCGCTGGGAAGCGCTGATCGAGCGGGCCGAGCAGCGCGGCCATGTGCGGCTGGCGGTGGTCGGCGGCGGCGCCGGCGGGGTCGAACTCGCGCTGTCGGCACGCCACCGGCTTGCCGGGCTGCTGAACGACCCTCCCGAAATCGCCCTGGTCACCCGCGAGGCGCTATTGCCGTCGCACAACGCGCGGGTGCGCCGCCGCTTCGAGCGGCTCTTCGCCGCGCGCGGCATCCGCGTCGTCACCGGCAACCCTGTGGTCCGCGTCGAGCCGGGCCGCCTGGTGACCGCCGATGCCGGGGAAATCGCATTCGACGACGCGCTGTGGGTGACCGAGGCCGCCGCGGCGGGGTGGCTCGCCGGGACCGGACTGCCGCTCGACCGGGGCGGCTTTATCGCCACCGACGAGACCATGCGCTCGCCCGCCGACCCGAACGTGTTCGCCGCCGGCGATGTCGCCGCGATACAGGGTCACCCGCGCGAGAAATCGGGCGTCTACGCCGTGCGCGCCGGCCCGAAACTGGCCGAAAACCTGCGCCGCGCACTGGCCGGGCGGCGGCTCAAGCGCGCGGTGGTGCAGCGCCGGGCCCTGGCCTTGATCGGCACCGGAGACCGCCGGGCAATCGCTTCGCGCGGCGCGTTTGCCGCCGATGGCCGCGCGCTGTGGCGGCTCAAGCAGTGGATCGACCGGCGCTGGATGCGCAAATACGCCGAATTGCCGGCGATGGCGGAGAGCGATGACGAGGCGATGCGCTGCGGCGGCTGCGCCGCCAAGGTGCCGGCCGACGTGCTCGGGCGCGCGCTGGCCCGGCTCGGGCCGGCCCAAAGCGAGGCGCGCGACGACGCCGCGATCGTCGCTTTACCCGGCGCGCCGCCCTTGCTGCAGACGGTCGATTTCTTCCGCGCGCTGGTCGGCGACCCGTATCTGTTCGGGCGGATTGCCGCCAACCATGCGCTCGGCGACATCTACGCGATGGGCGGCGTGCCCGACACCGCGCTGGCCATCGCGACCTTGCCGCCGGCCCGGCCGCCGATCACCGAGCACGACCTGTTCCATTTGCTGAAGGGCGCCACCGAGGTGCTTGAGGCCGCCGGCGCGGTTCTCGTCGGCGGGCACAGCGCCGAAGGCGCGGAGCTGGGGCTCGGCTTTGCCGTGACCGGACGGGCCGGCGCCGGGAGATTGCTGCGCAAGGGCGGGCTCGCACCGGGCGACCGGCTGATCCTGACCAAGCCGCTCGGCACCGGCGTGATCCTGGCCGCGGAGATGCGCCTGCTGGCGCCGGCAGGCGTCGTCGCCGGCGCGATTGCGGCGATGCAGCAATCCGCGGCCGATGCCGCCGCGATCCTGGCGGCGCACGATGCCACCGCCTGCACCGACGTGACCGGGTTCGGCCTGCTCGGCCATCTCTGCGAGATGCTGGCCGCGTCCGGCGCCGACGCGCGGATCGATCCCGGCGCGATCCCGGCGCTCGACGGCGCCATCGCGCTGTTCGAGCAGGGGGTCGCCAGCTCGCTGCACGCCGGCAACCTGGCGGCTCTGGCGGCGATTGCCGACATCGATGCCGATTCCGCGCTGGCCAAATTGTTGATCGACCCGCAGACGGCGGGCGGCTTGCTGGCCGGCGTGCCGGCAGCGCGCGCCCAATCCTGCCTCGGCGAGTTGCGGCGCCACGGTTATCGCGCCGCCGAGATCGGGGTGGTCGCCGCCGCCGGCGGGAGCGCGCCGCGGGTCTGGCTCGACCGCTGCTGCCTCGCCGCCGCGCCATTGCAGCCGGCTCGCGTGGCCGCGACATGATCGAACGCACCGGCCGCGCCGGATTGCCCTCGGTAGATCGCGTATTGCAAGCGGCGGCTGCCCCGATCGCACGCTATGGCCGCGACATGACGCTGGACGCGGTGCGTGCGGCACTCGCCGCGCGCCGGGGAGCCGGCGACGGAGCCTCGGTGGCCGATATCGTCGCCGCCGCCGAGGCGGTGCTGGCGAATCTTGCGCGCCCGTCGCAGCGCCGCGTGTTCAACCTGACCGGCACCGTCCTGCACACCAATCTCGGCCGTGCGCCGCTGCCCGAAGAAGCGGTTGAGGCCGCGGTCGAGGCGATGCGCGCGCCGACGACGCTGGAATACGATCTCGACCACGGCAAGCGCGGCGAGCGCGACGACCACATCGCCCCGTGGCTCACCCGGCTTACCGGGGCCGAGGCGGCGCTCGCGATCAACAACAATGCCGGGGCGCTGGTTCTGGCCCTCAACGCGCTCGCCGCCGGGCGCGAGACGATCGTGTCGCGCGGCGAATTGATCGAGATCGGCGGCGCCTTCCGCCTGCCCGACATCATGGCGCGGGCCGGCACGCGATTGCGCGAGGTCGGCACCACCAACCGCACGCATCTGCGCGATTTCGCCGCCGCGATCGGCCCGGACACCGGCCTCATCCTCAAGGTCCACACCAGCAATTACGAAATCCAGGGCTTTACCGCGGCGGCGCCGACCCCGCGGCTCGCCGAATTGGCGCGCGAACACAGCATTCCGCTCGTGGAGGACCTCGGCAGCGGCACGCTCGTCGACCTCGCGCGCTGGGGCCTGCCGCACGAGCCGACCGTGACCGAGGCGCTGCAGGCGGGCGCCGACCTCGTCACGTTCAGCGGCGACAAATTGCTCGGCGGACCGCAGGCCGGGCTGATCGTCGGCCGCGCCGATTTGATCGCGATATTAGCGAGAAATCCGCTGAAACGGGCGCTGCGGCTCGACAAGATCCGCCTCGCCGCGCTCGAAGCCGTGTTGCGGCTTTACGCCGATCCCGACCGCCTGGCCGCGCGCCTGCCGGCCTTGCGGCTGCTCGCCCGCCCGCGCGACGAGATCGCCGCCCTGGCGCACCGGCTGTTGCCGGCGATGGAGCGGGCACTCGCCGGGCTGGCGACGGTTGAGCTGGTCGAGACGAGAAGCCAGATCGGCAGCGGCGCCCTGCCGGTGTCGCTGTTGCCGAGCGCCGGGCTCGCGCTCGCGCCGATCGGTCGCGCCGGCGCCGCCGTTGAACTCCTGGCGCGCCGCCTGCGCGGTCTGCCGGTGCCGGTGATCGCCCGCATCGAGGGCGGGCGCGTCGTGCTCGACCTGCGCTGCCTTGAGGACGAGGGCGAATTCATCGCCCAGCTCGACCGGCTGGCGGCATGATCCTCGCCACCGCGGGCCATATCGACCACGGCAAGACAGCGCTGGTGCGCGCCTTGACCGGCATCGACGCCGACCGGCTGCCCGAGGAGAAGCAGCGCGGATTGACGATCGATCTCGGCTTTGCCTATGCGACCTTGCCGGACGGCACCGAGTTGGGCTTTGTCGACGTGCCCGGCCACGAGCGGTTTCTGCCCAACATGCTGGCCGGCGTATTGTCGATCGACCGGGTATTGCTGATCGTCGCCGCCGATGACGGGCCGCGGCCGCAGACGCTCGAACATCTCGACATATTGACCCTGATCGGCATCGCCGAGGTCACCGGGGTCGTCACCAAGACCGACCGGGTCCCACCCGAGCGGACGCAAGCGGTCATCGGCGAGGTTGCCGCGCTGCTCGCCGATTCCGGCTATGCGCAGAGCCCGATCCTCGCCGTCTCCAGCCGCACCGGCGACGGCATCGCCGCGCTTGCCGCCCATCTGCGCGACACCGCCGCCGTCGCCGATCATGCCCGCGCCGCACAGCCATCGCGCGGATTGTTTCGCCTGGCGATCGACCGCGTGTTCTCGTTGCCCGGCATCGGCATGGTGGTGACCGGCACCGTCGCCGCAGGCCAGGTTTCGACCGGCGACCGGCTGCTGGTCAGCCCGCGCGGGCTCGAGGTTCGGGTGCGCGGCATTCACGCCCATAACCGGCCCGCCGAACAGGCCGGCGCCGGCGAGCGCTGCGCGCTCAACCTCGCCGGCGCGTTTCCCGACGGGCGCGAGCCGCATCGCGGCGATTGGGTCCTAGCGCCGGCATTGCACGCACCGACAACGCGGCTCGATATCGCGTTGCGGGTGTCGCCGGCGGCGCCGTCGCCGTTGCGCGACGGATTGCCGGTGCATCTGCATCTCGGCACCGAGGATGTGGTCGCGCGCGTCGCCGTGCTCGGCGCCCGATCGATCGCGCCGGGCGAAAGCGGGACCGTGCAGCTCGGTCTCGACCAGCC
>JASHNY010000063.1 GCA_030041385.1 Alphaproteobacteria bacterium | reverse complement strand
GATGAAGATACGCGACGTCAGGACCTATGTGCTCGACGCCGCGCTCGCCGAGCCTTTCGCCTATTCGCAAGCGTGGTACGAGCGCCGCGGCGCCTGCCTCGTCGAGATCGTCGGCGAGGACGGCAACAGCGGCTGGGGCGAGGCCTTCGGCCCGGCGCGGCTGACCGCGCCGATCGTCGAGTACTATAAGCCGTTGCTGATCGGCGAGGATGCGCTGGCGACCGAGCGGCATTGGCAGAACCTCTACAACCGGCTGCGCGACCACGGCCAGAAGGGGCTGGCGATCGAGGCGCTGTCTGCGGTCGATATCGCCCTGTGGGATTTGAAGGCGCGGCATTTCGGGGTGCCGGTCTACGCATTGCTCGGCGGACCCTTGCGCACGCGCGTCGAGGCCTACGCGACCGGGTTCTACCGCAAGCGCCCGGATGGCGCGAAAAACAGCGACCCGTTCGCCTATTTGCTCGCGGAAGCGCAAGAGCGCGTCGCGCAGGGCTTTACCGGGATCAAATTGAAGCTCGGCTTCGGCCTGGAAGGCGATATCCGGCTCTGCCACGCGGTGCGTCGGGCGATCGGCGACAAGGTCGCGATCATGGTCGATGCCAACCATGCCTACGACGCGACCGCGGCGATCGCGCTCGGGCGGCGCATCGAGGAACTCGGCATCGCCTGGTTCGAGGAGCCGGTGCCGCCGGAAGACCGCGGCGGCTATCGCGAGGTCAAGGCCGCGCTCAAAATTCCGATCGCCGGCGGCGAGGCGGAGTTTACCCGCTGGGGGTTTCGCGATCTCGTCGCCGAGCGCGGCGTCGATATTCTGCAGCCCGATGTCTGCGCCGCCGGCGGCATCTCGGAGACCAAAAAGATCGCCGACATGGCCAATGCGTTCGGCGTGCGCGTCAACCCGCACGTATGGGGCACTGCGGTGGGCCTCGCCGCGTCGCTGCAATTGATCGCCGCGCTGCCGCACAACCCGCCGGGGTTGCATCCGATCGAACCGCTGTTGGAATTCGACCAGTCGGAGCATCCGATCCGCATGGCGGTGGCAACTGAGCCGATCGTTCAGAAGGACGGCTGGGTCGCGGTCCCGGACGGGCCGGGGCTGGGCATCGAGATCGACCGTGCCGTGCTCGACCGCTTCCGTGCCGGCTGATCCGGCTGTTTCGCCCGTCGCCGGGCTCGCCGCGTGGCTGATCGGCGAAGGCCGATTCGCCGCCGGCAATTCGGCCCTGTTCGTGCAGTTCTGCGAGCGGATCGCCGGCATCGGCATCCCGCTCGACCGTGCCTCGTTGCATCTGCGCGCCCTGCACCCGCGTTACCGCGGTGTGTCGCGGGTCTGGATGCCGGGGCAGGCAGAGCTCGACGAGCGCTATTTCGACCACGGCATCGAGAACACGCCGGTCTATCTCGAAAGCCCGGTCAGGGTCGTCGTCGAGGAGCGCCGGCGGCTGGAATGGCGGCTTGACGGGGTGCCTGGCGCTGCCTGGCCCTATCCGCTGCTCGCCGAATTGCACGGGCAGGGCTATACCCATTACGTGATCGCGCCGCTCGTCTATGCCGGCGGGCGGGTCAACGCGGTCTCGTGGGCGACCCGGCAGCCCGGCGGCTTCGCTGCCGACGATCTGCGGTTGCTCGACGAGATCCTGCCGGCCTACAGCACGATCGTCGAGTTGAAGGCCTTGCGCCGGTTTACCGAGAACATGCTGGCGACCTATGTGGGCCACCAGCCGACCCGGCTCATTCTCGGCGGCCAGACCCGGCGCGGCGACGTGCGCACGATCGCCGCCGCCCTGATCCTCATCGATCTGCGCGACTTCACGCTGCTGTCCGACCGGATCAGCGCCCGCGCAGTCATCCGCATGCTCAACGAGTATTTCGATTGCGTGATGCCGCCGGTCAGCCGCAACCACGGCGAGGTCGTGGAGATCATGGGCGACGGCGTGCTGGCGATCGTCGAAGAGTTGCCCGAGCGCCCGGCCGCCGAGGCGTGCGCGCTCGCACTCGCGGCGGCGCAGGAGGGGCTCGGCGCGCTCGCCGCCCGCAACCGCAACCGCCTGCCGCGCGCCCCCGAACTGAATGCCGGGGTGGCCCTGCATTACGGTACGGTGTCGTACGGCAATATCGGCGCCGGCGATCGGCTCGACTTTACCGTGATCGGGCCGGATGTGAACCTGACCAGCCGGATCGAGCAATTGTGCCGCGAGCTCGATCGCTCGCTGATCATGTCGGAAGCGTTTGCCGCCGCGCTGAACCGCCCGATGTGGGAGATCGGGCATTTCGAACTGCGCGGTTTCGCCAAGATGCAGCGTCTGTTCGAATTGCCGCCGGAATAGGCGGCGCTATCGCTTGTCGCGAAAGAACTCGCGCAGCAGGGCGGCGGCACGGCGCTCGCCGATGCCGCCATAGATTTCCGGCCGGTGGTGGCAGGTCGGCTGGTCGAAGATGCGCGGGCCGTGCTCGACGCCGCCGCCTTTCGGGTCGAAGGCGCCGAAATACAGCCGGCGCAGGCGGGCGAACGCGATCGCCGCGGCGCACATCGGGCACGGCTCCAATGTGACGTAGAGGTCGCATTCGGCGAGGAATTTCGTGCCGAGCCGGGCGGCGCCCTCACGCAACACCAGCATCTCGGCATGGGCGGTCGTGTCGCGGTCGCGTTCGACCCGGTTGCCCGAGCGGGCGACGACATTCCCGCTGCCGTCGACCAGCACCGCGCCGACCGGCACCTCGCCGGCGGCCCCGGCCGCGGCGGCAACGTCGAGGGCGAGCGTCATCGCCGGGTTTTCGCCTCTGCTCATGCCTGCTGTTGCCGCCGGTCGCGCCTCTCGCTATGTCCTGTGTACGATGACACAAACCACCGCCGCTCACACTCCGCTCGACGACGCCCCGCAGCGCATCGCCAAGGCGCTCGCGCGCGCCGGGCTGTGCTCGCGCCGCGAGGCCGAGCGCTGGATCAGCGAGGGGCGGGTCGCGGTCAACGGCGAGGTATTGACGAGCCCGGCGGTCGTCGTCGGACACGATGACGACATCCGGGTCGACGGCGCCCCGCTGCCGGAACCTGAGCGGGCACGCCTGTGGCGCTACCACAAGCCCGCCGGCCTCGTCACCACGCATCGCGACGAGAAGGGCCGCGCCACCGTATTCGATGCCCTGCCGAAGGATCTGCCGCGGCTGATTTCGGTGGGGCGGCTCGACCTCAATTCCGAAGGGCTGCTGCTGCTGACCAATGACGGCGCGCTGGCGCGGCGGCTCGAACTGCCGGCGACCGGCTGGCTGCGGCGCTACAAGGTGCGGGTCCACGGCACGCCCGATCCGGCGCGGCTCGCCGCGCTGGCCAAGGGGGTCACGATCGACGGCGTCAATTACGGCCCGATCCGTGCCGAGTTCGAGCGCCAGCAGGGCTCGAACGCGTGGCTCGGCCTGTCGTTGCGCGAAGGCAAGAACCGCGAGGTGCGCCGCGTGCTCGAACATCTCGGCCTCAGCGTGACGCGCCTCATTCGCCTGTCCTACGGCCCGTTCCAGCTCGGCCATCTCGCCCGCGGCGCGGTCGAGGAGGTGGCCGGCAAGGTGCTGCGCGAGCAGCTCGGCGCCGCGTCGCCGGCCAGGCAGGATGCGCATCGTCGGCGGTAGGCATCGCGGGCGGCGGCTCGTCGCCCCTGCCGGCACGGTGGTGCGGCCGACCAGCGACCGCGCCCGCGAGGCCTTGTTCAACATCCTGTCGCACGGGCGGTTTGCCGCGGGCGGGCTGCCGTTTGCCGGCCGCCCCGTGGTCGACGCCTTTGCCGGCACCGGCGCGCTCGGCCTCGAAGCCTTGTCGCGCGGGGCCAGCGAGGCCGCCTTTATCGAGGATGACCGCGAGGCGCTCGCCGCGCTGCGCCGCAACATCGCCGCGCTCGGCGAGGAAGACCGCACCCGCATCGTCCGCGGCGACGCGACCCGGGCGCCGCGCGCGCCGTGGCCGGTCGCGGTCGCGTTTCTCGACCCGCCCTACGGTAGCGGGCTTGCGGCGCCGGCCTTGACCGCGCTTGCCGAGGGGGGGTGGCTGTTGCCGGAGGCGCTGGCCGTCGTCGAGGTCGCCTCCGGCGAGGAATTGGCCGCGCCCGGCGGTTTCGCGATCGTTGACGCCCGGGGCTACGGCGCCGCCAAGCTGGTGTTTCTGCGCCGCGTGGGAGGATGACGATGACCGATCCCCAGCCGACCGTAACCCTTCCCGACGGCGAAACCGTCCCGGCCTACGGCCAGGGCACCTGGCATATGGGCGAGCACCGCCGCCGCGCCGAAGCGGAGGCGGCCGCGCTGCGCCTTGGCATCGAGCTTGGCGTCAAATTGATCGACACCGCCGAGATGTACGGCAACGGCGTCGCCGAACAGATCGTCGCCCGCGCGATGGCCGGCAGGCGCGACGAATTGTTCATCGTCAGCAAGGTCCTGCCGTACAACGCCTCCCGGCGGGGCGTGGTCGAGGCCTGCGAGCGCAGCCTCAAGCGGCTCAATACCGACCATATCGACCTCTACCTCTTGCACTGGCGCGGCTCGGTGCCGTTCGCCGAGACGCTCTCCGGGTTCGACCGATTGCAGCGCGACGGCAAGATCCGCCATCACGGGGTCAGCAATTTCGGCCTCGACGACATCAAGGAATGGGTGGCGCTCGACGGCGGCGGGGCGGTCGCCACCAACCAGATTCTCTACAACCTGACCCGGCGCGGCCCCGAGTGGGACCTGATCCCGTGGTGCCGCGAGCGCAACATCCCGATCATGGCCTATTCGCCGATCGAGCAGGGCCGCATGCTGGGCCACCGGGCGCTCGCCGAGGTCGCCGCGAAGCACCGTGCCACGCCGGCCCAGGTCGCGCTCGCCTGGCTGCTGCGGCAGGAGGGCATGATCGTGATCCCGAAGGCGACCGAGGCGGCGCATGTGCGCGAGAACCGTCTTGCCCTCGACCTCGCCCTCGACGAGACCGACCTCGCCACGCTGGACCGAAGCTTTCCGCCGCCCAAAGGCCGCACTGCGCTTGGGATGTTGTGAGGCCCGTCCGCCGCTATGGTATGAATGCGAACGAGCTTGAACCGGAGCGGTTGATGAAAGTGGAAGAGGCCGTCGCGGCCGCAAAGCAGCACCTTGCCGCCCAGTTCGGCGAAACCCCGGTGCGCGACCTGCGCCTCGAGGAATTTCTGTTCGACGACCATCTTGGCGTGTGGACGCTGACCTTCGGGTTCGCGCCGGCCGAGGGGACGCGCGCCTACAAGATTGTCCGTGTCGCCGAAGCCGACAAGGCGATCCTCTCGGCCCGCGACCGATAGGGCGCAGCTATTCCGCGGCGTCGGGCAGCAATACCGCCTCGACCGAATTGTCGGTGATGCAGGCGGTCTCGAAATACTTGATCTGCGGGTCCATGCCGTAGCGCTCGCGGATGCCGGCGAGCCACGGGCCGGAATAGAACGCCTCGGCGTCGGCGCGGGTGCGCCACAGATAGACGCCGCCGGCCCAGCCGTCCTCGGCATAGATGAACTGCTTGCGAATGAGGCCCGGCACGGTGCGAAAGCCGGGCGCGATGTTGCGGAAATGCGCGGCGCAGGCGGCGAGGTCGATGTTTGACGGCAGGCGGTATTGAACGATTGCGGTGATCATCGCGGGCTCCTCGCTCGAGCAACGCGCGATCCTATCACAGCGGCGCGCGGTCCCCGCGCCTGCTTCACCCGGGGCCGCGGATCGGGCACAGTGCGCGCGATGAGGATCGCCTGTCTGATCGCTCTGGTGGCGGCCGCGCTGTTCGGCTGCACCCCGCGTGCGCCCGACGTCATGGCGGCCCAAGGAGTGGCGCCGGGCGGCGTTCCGCTGACTGCCGAGCACACCCTGGCGCCGGGCGACCGGATCGAGATTCGCTTTCCCTTTGCAGCCGATTTCAACACGCTGGCGACGGTTGGGCCGGATGGATACATCTCGCTGGACAAGCTCGGCAACGTGCTGATCGGCGGCCTCACCGTGCCGCAGGCGACGGCGCGGCTCAAACAGCGCTACGCCGCGGTGATCCGCTATCCGGAGCTGTCGATCACGGTGCGCGGCTATGCGCCCGAGGCGGTCTATGTCGACGGCTGGGTGGCCCATCCCGGCCTCATTCGCAGCCAGGCGCCGTTGACCGTCGCCCGCGCCATCGCCCGCGCCGGCGGGGCCAAGACCGGTGCCCGGATGGGCGACATCCTGCTGATCCGGCGCGACGCCGCCGGGAAGTTGCATTCCTACCGGGTGGCGCTCGGCGGTTTCGCCGGAGCGGGCGGCGAGGACCCGCTGCTCCGATCCTTCGACATCGTCTATGTGCCGAAGACCGCGATCGCCGCGGTCAGCCAGTTCCTTGCCCAGTACGCGCAGAACCTGCCGTTTCAGGCGAGCCTCAACGTGGTCCGGGTGCCGCCTTCGGTCAGCGCCCAGACGCTCACGCCGCAGCTTACCGCCCCGCACTGAGCCGCGGGGCGTCAGCTGACCAGGCCGAGCAGCGCGCCGCCGTCGACGACGATGGCCTGGCCGGTGATGAACGCGCCGGCGGGCGAGGCGAGCAGCAAGGCGGTGCCGGCGATGTCCTCGGGCTCGCCGAGGCGGCGCAGCGGCGTCGCCGCCTCGCGACGGGCGCGGCGCTCCGGGTCTTCGTAAAGAATGCGGGCGAACTCGGTCTTGATCAGCCCGGGCGCGATGCAATTGACCCGGATGTTGTGCGGCCCCCATTCGGCCGCGAGATTGCGGCACAGCGCATAATCGGCCGCCTTGGTGATCCCGTACATGCCGAGCGAGACGCTGCTCGCCATCCCGCCCACCGACACGATGTAGATGATCGCGCCGTCGCGGCGCTCCTTCATGCCGGGCGCGACGAGGCGCGAAAGATGCAGGTTGGACAAGACGTTGCTTTGCATCATGCGCTCGAACACCTGGTCGGTCAGGCCTTCGAGCGAGCCGTAATAAGGGTTGATCGCGGCGTTGCAGACGAGGATGTCGATGCGCCCCCACTCGGCCGCGGTTTTGGCGACGAGGTTGTCGAGCTGGGCCCGGTCGGAGATGCGCGCGGTGATCGCCATCGCCTCGCCGCCTTTGGCGCGGATCGCGGCGACCGTCTCCTCGCACGGCTCTTGGTGGCGGGCGGAGATCACCACCTTGGCGCCGGCTTCTGCAAAGGTTTCGGCGATCGCCCGCCCGATGCCGCGCGACGAGCCGGTGACGATCGCAACCTTGCCGGACAGGTCGAAAAGTTTCATCGGTTTCCTCGCTGCGGTCATGCTCGTGCAAGCGGCAACTTAGAGCTGCCGACCGGTTCCCGGCCGCGGGCGTTCGCCGTCGCCGGGATGACGAAGCAACCCGATGCCGGGGCCGTTACCGCCTCTCGCGCACGATCGGATTGCGCAATATGCCGATGCCGGTGATCTCGATCTCGCAAACGTCGCCGTGCTTCAGGTTTCGCGGCGCTCCTTCCGTGCCCATCCACACCACGTCGCCGGGGTAAAGCGTCAGGTATTGCGACATGCGGCTGAGGAAGGTGGCAACGCCGTAAAGCATGTGGTTGGTGCGGAAATTGTCGGTTTCCTCGCCGTTGACGCGGACGATCGTGCGCGCCGCGTCAAGGTCGAAATCGGTCTCGATCCACGGCCCCATCGGCTTGAACGTGTCGGTGTTCTTGGCCCGCCACAAGGTGCGGTCCTGGCGCTGCCAGGTGCGCTCGCTCATGTCGTTGCCGATGGTCCAGCCGAGCACGCAGGACAATGCCTCGGCCTCCGACAAATGTTTCGCCCTGGTGCCGATCACCGCGACGAGTTCGGCCTCGTATTGCACCAATTCGCCGGCGTCGTGCGGGATCACGATGTTCTCGCCGTGTGCGATCAGCGCGTTGTTGGCGCGGTAGCCGATATCGGCGGCCGGCGGGATATTCGGCTTCTCGCCGCGCTTTGCCGCCATCTCGGTGATGTGTTCGACGTAGTTGAGGCCCGCGGCGTAGAACGTCTTGGGGATTACCGGCACGAGGAATTTGACGTCGCCGAGCTTGTGCCGCGTGCGGGTCATCTCGTAGCCGGAAAACGGATCGCCCGACACCGCGACGACTTCGTCGCCTTCAATGATGCCGTAGGATTCCCGTCCGTTCGCCTCGTAGCGGAGCCAGCGCATCGTTTCCACTCCTTGGTGGGGGTCGGATCAGACTATAGCCTACCGGCGGCGGCCGATCACCGCGCCTGTTGGTCGATGCGGCGGCGCGGGCCGGGTCGCGGCTGCGGCTGTGCAGGATGCGGCGCCCAGCCGGTCAGGAACACGATCTCGAAGGTCGCCGGGATGCGCCCCTCGGCATTGCCGAAGCGGTCGGCATAGAGCGCTGCGGCACGCGCCAGCGTCGCCCGGCGCAGAGAGCCCCGCCGTCGCGCCGCGAGCGCGTTGGTTTCGCCCATGCCGCGCAGGTCGCGAAGCAATGCCGAGAGACCGGGATAGGTGACCGTGATCGTCTCGCTGTCGGCCACCGGCATGGCAAACCCGGCGCGCTGCAACAGCGCCGCCGCGTCGGCCAGTTCGGTCGTCGGCGACACGCGCGGGCTGACCCCGCCCTCTTCGGCCAGCTCGGCTTCGAACAGGGCGGTGCGCAATTCGACGAGGGTCTGCCCGCCGAGCATCGCCGCGAGCAGCAGCCCGTCGGGCTTCAGGATATGGCGGAGCTGGACCAGCGTCCCCGGCAGGTCGGCTACCCAATGAAGGGCAAGGCTGCTGACGACGAGGTCGAAGCAGGCGTCGCGGAACGGCACCAGCTCGGGATCGGCGGCGACTGCCGGCAGCGGCGTCGCATGGCAGATTGCCGGCTCGGCGGCGACAACCCGATTCGTGCCGGGCCGCTCGACAAGGGCGTGCGCCAGGGCGAGATCGCGGGCGCCGAGATCGAGCGCCGTCGGAAACGCGCGGGCGATCACATCGAGCCGATCGAGCAGCCGGTCGTTGACCTCGTGATGCAGAAAATCGACCGCCCCGGTGCGCTGCGCGCGGGCCCGGTGCAGACGCCATGCGCGGCGGTCGAACAGGAATTGCGGCTGCGGGTTAGCTGATGCCGTCATGCCGCCCACTATAGCAGCGCCGCGGCGATTGACGGCGCACGTGCGGCGCCGATGATGGCGGCGATGGAATTTGCCGTCCGCATCCCCGCCAGCCTGCGCCGGTTCGGGCGCGCTGTCGTCGACGGCGTTCTGCCGCCGCGCTGCCTGGCCTGCGGGGCGATCGTCGGCGAGCCCGATGCGTTGTGCGCCGGCTGCTGGGCGGCGATGGATTTCTTCGCGCCGCCGTGGTGCGCGGTGTGCGGCCTGCCGTTCCCCTATCCGGTCGGCGAGGGGACGGTGTGCGCGGAGTGCGCCCGCGAGCGGCAAAGCTGGAACCGGGCACGCGCCGCCTTGCGCTACGACAAGAACAGCCGCCGGCTCGTGTTGATGCTGAAGCATGGAGACCAGACCCATCTCGCCGATGCCTTCGGTCGCTGGATGCGGCGCGCCGGGGCCGAATTGCTCGACGGGGCCGATATCGTGATCCCGGTGCCGCTGCACTGGACCCGGCTGTTTGCGCGCCGCTACAACCAGGCGGCGCTGCTTGCCCACGCGGTGCGTGCGGCGGGCGGCCCGCCGGTCGGGGCCGACTGGCTGCTTCGCCGCCGGCGGACTCCGTCGCAGGGCCGGCTTGGTCCGGTGGCGCGGGCGCGCAACGTGCGCGGCGCGTTTGCCCTGCGCCGCGGCTGCGACGTTGGCGGCAAGCGGGTCGTGCTCGTCGACGACGTATTGACGACCGGGGCGACGGTCGAGGAATGCGCGCGAATCCTGCGCCGCGCCGGCGCCGCCTCGGTCGATGTTGTGACCCTGGCCCGGGCCTTGCGCGCCGGACGCTGAGCCGCTACGCGATTCGGCCGTTTGCAGGAGCGATCGCCGCGGCCAATATGTGGCGGGATCGAAGCAGGTTCGGGGAGCGATCGCTGGCGATGGCCCGGGTGGAGATGTACACGACGATGTGGTGCCCCTATTGCGCCCGCGCCCGCGCGCTGCTGCAGAAAAAGGGCGTCGCATTCACCGATATCGACCTCGACGCCGAGCCCAACCGCCGCGGCGAGATGGTCCGGCGCGCGGGCGGGCGGCGCACGGTGCCGCAAATTTTCATCGACGGAGAGCACATCGGCGGCTGCGACGACATGGTCGCGCTCGACCGTGCCGGCGCGCTCGATCCCAAGCTGGGGATCGGACGATGAGCGCGCCGTTCACCGCCGCCTGCATCCAGTTCACGGCCGGCCCGGACCCGGAAGCCAATTTGCGCACGGTTGCGGGGCTGGTTCGGCAGGCGCGGGACGCCGGCGCAGAGTTCGTCGCCACGCCCGAGGTCAGCAATTTCATCGAAAGCGGCAAGCGCCGCCGCGACAAGGCGCGGCACGAGGCGGACGACCCGTTTCTCGCCGGCATGCGCGAATTGGCGCGCGAGGCGGGGCTATGGCTGTTGCTCGGCTCGCTGGTCATCGACCCCGCGGGCGAAGCGGAGGCCGGCGACGGGCGGCTTGCCAACCGCTCGTTCCTGATCGACGCGGCGGGTGCGATCGTCGCCCGCTACGACAAGATCCACATGTTCGACATCGACCTGCCGGGCGGCGAAAGCTATCGCGAAAGCAGCGCCTATCGCCCTGGCGGACGCACGGTCGTCGCCGAGACGCCGTGGGGAAGGCTCGGCATGAGCGTCTGCTACGACGTTCGCTTCCCGCATCTCTACCGCCGCCTCGCCCAGGCGGGCGCCGATTTCCTCGCCGTGCCGTCGGTGTTCACGGTGCCGACCGGCACCGCGCATTGGCATGTATTGCTGCGCGTGCGGGCGATCGAGAACGGCTGCTTCGTGCTGGCGCCGGCGGCGTGGGGCGAGCATGCCGGCGGGCGCCGCAGCTACGGCCACTCCCTGATCGTCGATCCGTGGGGCAAGGTGTTGGCCGATGGCGGGGAGGGGGTCGGCATCGTCACCGCCGCCATCGACCCGGCGCGCATCGCCGAGGCGCGCGGCATGGTGCCTTCGCTGAAGCACGACCGCGATTTCGCCCCGCCCGATCCGGCGCCTCGCCCGCTGGCCGCCGAATAGCGCCGGCGGCTCTGCGGGCCGTCACACGTCCAGGTTCGCGACGCTCAGCGCGTTTGCCTGGATGAAGTCGCGGCGGGGTTCGACGAGGTCGCCCATCAAGGTCGAAAAGGTTTCCTCGGCCAGACCGGCGTGGCTCAATTTGACCTGCAGCAACGAGCGGATTTCGGGGTCGAGCGTGGTTTCCCACAATTGCTCGGGGTTCATCTCGCCGAGGCCCTTGTAGCGGGTCACCTCGATCCCGCGGCGGCCCAGTTCCATGATGGCCTCGACCAGGCTCGCCGGGCCGGTGATGCGGTATTCGCGGTCGCGCGCGTTGAGCTTGCCGGGCCGGCCATAGACCTCGCGCAGGGCGGTGCCGTCGGCGTCGAGCCGGCGCGCTTCGCCGGTGCGGGTCAGCGCCGGCTCGATCTCGCGCCGCTCGTCGAGGCCCTGGCGGGTGCGGGTGAACACCAGAATCCCGTCGCTCGCAGCCTCGCCGCGCCACGGCGCATCGGCGGTTTCGGCGATCAGGTTGAGCCGCTCCACGGTGCGGTCGACCGCGGCCTGCGCCGCCTGATGGTCGGCGGCGATGGCGAGCGCGCCGGCGATCGCCGCCTGCTGAACAATTTCGATGCTGCCGACCTTGGCGGCGAGCGTCAGCAGCCAGCGGCGCTGGGCGCGGGCCTGCTCCAGCAAGGCCTGCAGATCGTTGCCGGCGCGCTGGCCGCCATCGTGCTGGGTGAACACGGCGTCGCGCAGCGCCGCCGCGACGCAGTACGCTTCGAGCGCCGGATCATCCTTCAGATACACCGGCTTGCTGTTGCCGCGCTGCAGCCGGTAAAGCGGCGGCTGGGCGATGTAAAGATAGCCCTTCTCGATCAGCGGCTGCATCTGCCGGAAGAAGAAGGTCAACAGCAAGGTGCGGATGTGGCTGCCGTCGACATCGGCGTCGGTCATGATGATGATGCGGTGATAGCGCGCCTTTTCCGCCTCGAAATCCTCGCTGCCGATGCCGGTGCCGAGCGCCTGGATCAGCGTGCCGATTTCCGCTGACGACAGCATCTTGTCGAAGCGGGCGCGCTCGACGTTGAGGATCTTGCCCTTCAAGGGCAGGATCGCCTGGAAGCGTCGGTCGCGCCCCTGCTTGGCCGACCCGCCGGCGCTGTCGCCCTCGACGATGAACAGTTCGCTCTTGGCCGGGTCGCGCTCCTGGCAATCGGCGAGCTTGCCCGGCAGGTTGGCGATGTCGAGCGCGCCCTTGCGCCGGGTCAGATCGCGTGCCTTGCGCGCCGCCTCGCGTGCGGCGGCGGCCTCGACCACCTTGGCGACAATCTTGCGCGCCTCGGCCGGGTGTTCTTCGAACCACTGGGTCAAGCGGTCGCCGACGATGCCTTCGATGACCGGCCGGACCTCGGACGAGACCAGCTTGTCCTTGGTCTGCGAGGAGAATTTCGGATCGGGCAATTTGACCGACAGGATGCAGGTCATCCCCTCGCGCATGTCCTCGCCCTGCAGCGCGACCTTGTCCTTTTTGGCGAGGCCGCCGTCATTGGCGTAGGCATTGACGGTGCGGGTCAGCGCGGCGCGGAACCCGGCAAGGTGGGTGCCGCCGTCGCGCTGTGGGATGTTGTTGGTAAAGCACAACATCGTCTCGTGATAGGAGTCGGTCCACTCCATCGCGATTTCGAGCAGGATGCCCTCGCGCTCGCCGCGGATCGCAATCGGCGGGGCATGCAGCGCCTGTTTCGAGCGGTCGAGATAGGCGACGAAGGCTTCGATCCCGCCCTCATAGTGAAACGTGACGGTTTTCGGCTCGTCCCCGCGCAGATCGGTCAACACCAGGGTTACGCCGCTGTTCAGGAAAGCGAGCTCGCGCAGCCGGTGCTCGATCGTGACAAAATCGAACTCGGTCTGGCCGAACGTCGCCGGGCTCGGCAGAAAGGTGATTGCGGTCCCGGTAGCGAGGCCGTCACGGCCCGAGCCTTCCGGCCAGGCGGGCGCCGGACCGAGCTCAGCCAACGGCGCATCGGGAACGCCGTCGTGAAACCGCATGAACCATTCCGAGCCGCCGCGAAAGATGCGCATGTCGAGCCGTGTCGACAGCGCGTTGACGACGGAGACGCCGACGCCGTGCAATCCGCCCGACACCTTATAGGAGTTCTGGTCGAACTTACCGCCGGCGTGGAGCTGGGTCATGATGACCTCGGCGGCCGAAACGCCTTCCTCTTCATGGATGTCGACCGGGATGCCTCGGCCGTTGTCGGTGACCGTGCACGAGCCGTCGGCGTTGAGGGTCACGGTCACGGTGTCGCAATATCCGGCGAGCGCCTCGTCGATCGAGTTGTCGACGACCTCGTAGATCATGTGATGCAGGCCCGAGCCGTCATCGGTGTCGCCGATATACATGCCGGGCCGCTTACGGACCGGGTCGAGACCGTGCAGCACCTTGATCGAGCTGGCGTCGTAGACGCCCGCGGCATCGATGACATGCGGCACTACCGGTGCGGTCTCCGCTGCGTTGGCGGTTTCTTTGGTCATGGCGATCGGGTTCGAGTCCCTTCGGGTCAGGCGATGCTGCGGTCAGTCTTCGGCTTCGAACAGGGCGCCATCCGCGACCGACAGAAAGCGGGCGGCGCCGCGCAACGGCGCGAACAGGGCGGCATCGGTGCCGGTCAGCCAGGCCTGGCTGCGGAGTTCGGCGACGATGTCGAACAAGGCCGCGCGCCGATGGGCATCGAGGTGGGCGGCGACCTCGTCGAGCAATAATAGCGGCGGCTCGCCGCGCACGGCGCGCTGCAATCGCGCATGCGCCAGCACGATTGCGATCAGCAGCGCCTTCTGCTCGCCGGTCGAGGCCAGCTCGGCGGGCACCGATTTTTCCTGGTGCATCACCGCCAGATCGGCGCGGTGCGGCCCGAGCGTCGCACCCCCGGCGGCGGCATCGGCGGCGCGGTTGGCGGCGAGGGCGGCGGCAAACCGCTCTTCGACGGCGAGCGCCGGCATCGCGCCGAGCCAGTCGGAAATCGTCCCGGAGAGGCTCAGCCGGGCGTGCGGGAACGGGCCATCAGCCGATGCGCATTCGCGGTCGAGCCGCTCCACCGCATCGCGCCGCCCGGCAGCCACCGCGGTGCCTTGCTCGGCCATCACCGCTTCGAGCCCGGCGAGCCAGGCAGGGTCGGACACTCCGTCGCGCAGCAGCCGCGACCGCTCGCGCATCGCCTGCTCGTAGGCGGCGACCCGCCCGGCATGCGCCGGGTCGAGGCCGAACACCAGGCGGTCAAGCAGCCGGCGCCGGCCGCCCGGCCCTTCGAGAAACAGGCGGTCCATCTGCGGGGTCAGCCAGACGATGCCGAGCCGCTCGCCGAGCGCGGCCTGGCTCTTCGCCGGCTCGCCGTCGATCCGCACGATGCGCCGCTCGGCCGCGGCTTCGTCGCGCCCGGTCGCGATCCGCCCGGTGCCGATCGCTACCGGGCCGCGCCGGGTTTCGGCCGTCGCCGCGACCGCCCAGCCCGCGGCCGCGCCCTCGGCGCCCGCACCGCGGCGGTCGATGTCGCTGAGCCTGGCGTTGCGCAGGCCCCGACCGGGCGACAGGAACGAGACCGCTTCGAGCAGGTTGGTCTTGCCGGCGCCGTTCGGCCCGGTCAACACCACCGGCCCGGCGGCAAGCTCCAGCCGCGCCGAGCGGTAGTTGCGGAAATCGGTCAATGCCAGCCGTACGACGCCGGTGCGCACATCCGCACCGGGCGACAGCGGGGTTCCGCCGACGCCCCAAGGGCGGTCCTGCGCAGCGATCGGCATGGGCAGTATATGGGGTTGAAAAGGCTGAATTTCCACCTTTGCAGATCAGGTTCCGGCGGGTGCCGGTCAAACCCGCATCGGCATCAAGACATACAGCGCCGTCGTGTCGTTGCTGTCGCGCACGATCGTCGGCGAGGCGGCGTCGGCCATCGCAAACTGGGCGAACTCGCCGTCGATCTGTTCGGTAATGTCCAAGAGGTAGCGCGAGTTGAAACCGATCTCGATCGGGCTCGACTGATAGCGCGCCTCGATCTCCTCGACCGCCGTCCCGTTTTCCGGGCTTGCCGCCGAGACGGTCAGGCTGCCGCGCTCGATCGTCAATTTAACGGCGCGGCTGCGCTCGGTCGAGATCGTCGCGACGCGATCGACGGCCTCGGCAAAGGGCTTGCACTCGACATCGAGAATCTTGTCGTTGTTCGCCGGGATCACCCGGTCGTAATCGGGGAAGGTGCCGTCGATCAGTTTCGAGGTCAGCGCCGCCTGGCCAACCGAACAGCGGATTTTGGTATCGCCGAGCGAGACCTGGATTTCGTCGTCGCCTTCGTCCACGAGCTTGCGCAATTCGAGCACGGTCTTGCGCGGAATGATCACCCCCGGCATCCCGGCCGCGCCCTCGGGCGCCGTCATCTCGACGCGGGCGAGGCGGTGCCCGTCGGTGGCGACGGCGCGGAGCACCGGCACCTCGTTGTTCTTGGTCGCGTGCAGATAGATGCCGTTGAGATAGTAGCGCGTCTCTTCGGTCGAAATCGCAAAGCGGGTGCGGTCGATGAGGCCGCGCAACTCGGCCGCGGACAATACGAAATGATGCGGCAACTCGCCGGTCGACATGACCGGGTAGTCCTCCGGCGGCAGGCAGGCGAGGGTGAAGGTCGAGCGGCCGGAGCGCAGCACCATCTCGTTGCGCTCGGGAATCGTGTCGAGCTCGACCTGGGCGCCCTCGTGCAATTTGCGCACGATGTCGTAGAGCGTATGGGCCGACACCGTGGTGCGTCCGCCTTGTTCGATTCGGGCCGGCACGCGCTCGACGATCTCCAGATCCATGTCGGTGGCGCTCAGCGCCAGCGTGCCGCCGTCTCCCGACAGCAGCACGTTCGACAGAATCGGGATCGTGGTGCGCCGCTCGACGACGCTTTGCACGTGGCTCAGCGCCTTGAGAAGGGCGGCCCGTTCGATGGTGAGCTTCATGGCGGATGCACGAGAGGTTGAAATCCATCCCCCGCGGCCGACGCGACGGCATCGCAGGCCGGCCAGACGGGATTGCATTATAACACGGAACCGCCGCCGCCCCAGCTTCCGCGTATCGGCCGACCCGGCAGGCGCACCGGCGAGCTTAGCCCTGCAGCATCCGGCGCAACAATTCCATGTCTTCGGCGAGCCCGTGGTCGGTGGCGATCAGCTCCTCGATCTTCTTGATCGCGTGCATGACCGTCGTGTGGTCGCGGCCGCCGAACTTGCGGCCGATCTCCGGCAATGAGCGGGGCGTCAACTGCTTGGCGAGGTACATCGCCGCCTGGCGCGGGCGCGCCACGACGCGGGCGCGGCGGGCCGAGATCATGTCGGACATCTTGACGTTGAAATGCTCGGCGACCTTCTTCTGGATCTCCTCGATCGTTACGTGGCGCTCGTTGGCGCGCAGCAGGTCGTGCAACACCTCGTGCGCGCTCTCCAGCGTGATGTCGCGGCCGACAAGCTGCATCTGCGCGGAGATGCGGTTGAGCGCCCCTTCGAGTTCGCGGACATTGGAGACGATCTTGTGGGCGAGAAACTCCATCACCTTCTGCGGCACGCGAACGCCGAGCTGCTCGACCTTTGCCTGCAGGATGCCGAGCCGCAGCTCGTAGGTGGTCGGATGGATGTCGGCCACCAGCCCCCAGCCAAGCCGCGACCGCATCCGCTCTTCGAGCCCTTCGAGATCCACCGGCGACTTGTCGGCGGAGATCACGATCTGCCGGTTCTGATCGACCAGCGCGTTGAATGTGTGGAAGAATTCTTCCTGTGTCGAATCCTTGCCGCTGATGAACTGCACGTCGTCGATCATCAACAGGTCGACCGAGCGGAACTGTTCCTTGAAATCCATCGTGGATTTGAAACGCAAGGCGCGGACGAACTGGTACATGAACTTCTCGGCCGAGAGATAGATCACCTTGCGCTTGGGTGCGTGCAGGCGGGTATGCCAGGCGATCGCGTGCATCAGGTGGGTCTTGCCGAGGCCGACCCCGCCATAGAGGAACAGCGGGTTGAACGGCACGACGCCGGCGGGGTCGACGCAGGCCTCGGCCACCCGCCGGGCGGCGGCGTGAGCCAGCTCATTGGGCTTGCCGACGATGAAGTTGGCAAAGGTGAAGCGCGGGTCGAGCGGAGCGAAGAGCTGGACCCGGTCCTCGCCGTTGTCCTGCGGGTCCGCGGCCGGCGCCACCGCGAGCGGCGCGGCGGCGGCAGCCGGCACCGCCGCCCCCCCTTCCGGGCTGAGGCGAGAGGCGCCGACGCGCGGGTCGAGGATTATCGAGATTCGATTGATGCTGCGGTTCTCGGCGCGCCATGCGACCAGCAGCCGGTCGGCGTAATGGGTCGCGATCCAATCGCGAAGAAATCGCGTCGGAAGCGAAATGACGGCTTCGTCCTCGTCAATCCGCTCGAAATGTATCGCCTGGAACCACGAGCGATACGCAGTCTCCCCCAACTCCTCCCGGAGGCGGCCTAGAACCCGAGGCCATTCTCCTGCGCCGGTGCTTGGCATGACATTGGACTGCTTGGATGCGGTCGCTTCGCGTGCCACCGATACCCCCCAATGATCTCCAAATGGCGTTCTTTGGTTGATAGTACCAGAGCAGATCCCCGTCCTCTGCCCCGGTATGACAAAATATTATCCAACCAATTTACATAAAAGCCCCCCTAAGCGAGCCACTTTTATTAGCGGCGCGCAGTTATGTACTGATCGTACCGTTTCTACTACTGGGAACTACGCGGTGCTGCCGTGGTTTGAGCCACCGGTATTAGGACCTTAGCTTAGATGGCGGCTGAATGGCAATGGAGACCAAAACGGGAACCGGATTTTTTTTTCAATCTGGTTACAGAATGTCACACTATGCCGCCAGGGCTGCTCGCACGGTCCGGAGCGGCCCTGGCGGGACAGTCACAACGCATTGATCTGGGCTGCCAATCGCGACAATTTGCGAGCCACGGTGTTGCGATGCATGACCCCCTTCGTCGTCGCCCGGTGCAATTCGGGTTGTGCCAGCCGGAAGGCGGTTTCCGCCGCGTCCTTATCGCCTGTTGCGATAGCGCTCTCGACCTTCTTGACGAAGGTGCGTACGCGGCTCATCCGCGCGCGGTTGATCGCGGTGCGCTTCTCGGTCTGGCGAAGCCGTTTTTCCGCCGATTTATGGTGGGGCATGCTGGCTCGTGACGAATGGGAAGAGGGGCGCTTATATCGGCGGCGTCCGCGAGCGTCAACCGCCGCCTCCGCGCTCAGCGATTCCTGAAGGCAGGCTTGCGCTTGGCGACGAAGGCAGCCATCCCCTCCTTCTGGTCCTCGGTGGCGAAGGTTGCATGGAACAGCCGGCGCTCGAAGCGGATGCCCTCGGCGAGCGTGGTCTCGAACGCGCGGTTGACCGACTCCTTGGCCATCATCGCAATCGGGCCCGACAGCTCGGCAATCTGGGCGGCGACCGCGACGGCCTCCTCCAGCAGCCTGGCGGCCGGGACGATGCGGCTGACCAGCCCGGCGCGTTCGGCTTCCGCCGCGTCCATCATCCGCCCGGTCAGCACCAGGTCCATCGCCTTGGCCTTGCCGATGAAGCGGGGCAGGCGCTGCGTGCCGCCGGCGCCGGGGATCGTGCCAAGCCGGATTTCGGGCTGCCCGAAACGGGCTGTGTCGGCGGCGATGACGATGTCGCACATCATCGCGACCTCGCAACCGCCGCCGAGCGCGACGCCGCCGACGGCGGCGATGATCGGCTTGCGGCATTGCGCCACCCGCTCCCAGCCGCGGGTGATGAAGTCCTCCCCATAGGCCTCCATGTAGGTCTTGGCGGCCATTTCCTTGATGTCCGCCCCGGCGGCGAAGGCACGCTCGCTGCCGGTCAGCACGATTGCGCCGATCGCCGGGTCGAATTCGAGGTCGTCGAGCGCCGCGCCGAGGTCCCGGATCAGCGCCGCGCTCAGCGCGTTGAGCGCCTGTGGCCGGTTCAGCGTGATGATGCCGACGGCCTCGCGCCGCTCGGTGAGAACCGTCTCGTAATCTTTGCGCTCGCTCATGCCGCACTCCCGGATGCCGCCTTGGACGGGGATGCGGAATTTACCCCGGGCGCCGGCGCCGGTGCAGCAAAACCTCGCGGCGCCGGCACCCTTCCGGGTCAGCCGTCAAAACGTGTCGATGGTGACGAGCGGGATGCTCTCGAAGAGCGCGAAGGCGCCGATCGCCAGTCCGAAAACGGCGAAGACGGCGGCCACGGCCAAATTGCGCCAGATCCGGTGCGCCTGGCCCGCATCATGCCCTGGCGGGGGCTGCCGGAACCGCCGGCGTTCCAACAGAGAACTCATCTGACTTCTCCACGCTTCCTGCTGCCGTGCCGGGCGGGCGGCGCGGCAGGATGACGATGCGCCATCGGCCCAGCAATGTGGGGAGCAGGAAAAGCGCGCGAAGAGGCCTGTCCCGGGGTCGCCGCGGGAAAGGCTATAGCGATGTTCGCGGGGCACATCCGCGGCAACCCGACGCGCTGCCCGCATCCGATCAGCACGGTGGCGAAATTGCCAATCCGATCGATTACTTAGAAGCCAATGCCGCGCCCGCCCGCGGCTTTCGGGAACCGCCCGCTAGGCAGGCACGCGGCATGGTCAAAGGCCAGAGGCGGCAATCCTGTCATGCGGATTTTGCGGCCGCAAAATGCAGCTCAGCGCTGCCGCCTGGCGCAGAAAAACGTCGATCGGCCGGATTGGACGATCCGCCGGACTCCTTCGGCGCAGGTGCAGCCGGGGCAGGGTTCGCCTTCACGGCCATAAACCGCCCAGCGGTGCTGGAAATAGCCCAGCTCGCCGTCGGCCTGCACATAGTCGCGCAGCGACGAGCCGCCGGCTTCGATGGCTTCGTGCAGTACGGCGCGGATGGCAGCGGCGAGCTTGGCCGCGCGCGTACCGGCGACGGTGCCGGCGAGGCGGCGCGGCGACAGCCCGGCGCGGTACAGCGCCTCGCATACATAGATGTTGCCGAGCCCGGCGACGATGCGCTGATCGAGCAGGGCGGCCTTGATCGAGGTCATTTTGCCGTCGAGTGCCCGGGCGAGGTAAGGCCCGTCAAAGCCTGGTTCCAGCGGCTCGGGCCCCATGCCGGCAAGCAGCGGATGCCGCGCCTCCTCGCCGCGCCGCAGATAATCCAACAGGCCGAACCGCCGCGCATCGTTGAAGCGCACGACGGTGCCGTCGTCGAGCGTCAGCACGACGTGGTCGTGCCGGGCATCCTCGCCGTTGGCGGCACCGGCGGTGATGCGGCCCGACATGCCGAGATGCAGGAGCAGGATGCCGTCGTCGTCGAGCTCGAGCAGGATGTACTTGCCGCGCCGCGCCAATGCGCCGATGCGGGCGCCGGTCAGGCGGCGTTCGAGCAGCGGCGGAAACGGCCGGCGCAGGTCGGGACGGCGCAGTTCGGCGCGCACGATGCGGCGGCCGCTGACCTTCAATGCCAGGCCGCGCCGGATCGTCTCGACTTCGGGAAGTTCGGGCATCTGCGCGCCGCCGCCTCGCGGGTCCTCGGCCCGACATGGCGCACGGGCGCGCATCGGGCTATCCTTCCTGCCCGATGCGAGAGGAAGAGACAAGCGCCGAAGTCGATTTCGGGTTCCGCCGGGTGCCGGAGACCGCGAAGGCGCCGCTGGTGCGCGCCGTCTTTGACAGCGTGGCCGGCCGCTATGACCTGATGAACGACCTGATGAGCGGCGGCATTCACCGCTGGTGGAAGGCCGAGCTGATCGCCACGCTCAGGCCGCGGCCGGGGCAGCGCCTCGTCGACGTGGCCGGAGGCACCGGCGACATCGCGCGCCGGGCGCTGCCGTACCTGACCGGCAAGCCGGACGGTGGGGTCGTCGTCTGCGACGCCAACCCGCGCATGGTCGAACTGGGCCGCGCCCGCGCGATCGACGACGGCATCCTCGCAGGCATCGAGTTCCTGTGCGGCGATGCCGAGCAATTGCCGTTTGCCGACTGCAGCTTCGATCTCTACACGATCGCGTTCGGCCTCAGAAACGTGACCCGGCGCGAACGCGCATTGGCCGAGGCGCGTCGGGTGCTGAAGCCGGGCGGCCGCTTTCTGTGCCTCGAATTCGCCCCGGCGGTCACCCCGCTGCTGCAGCCCCTTTACGACCTCTACAGTTTTCGCGTGCTGCCCGCGCTCGGCGCCGTCGTCGCCGGCGACCGCGCCGCCTATGCCTATCTCGCCGAAAGCATCCGCCGCTTTCCGACGCCGAGCGCATTGTCGGAAATGATCGCCGATTGCGGCCTCGACCGGGTCAAGTTCCGCCCGATGACCGGGGGCATCGTGGCGTTGCATTCGGCCTGGCGGCTGTGACCGCGGCGGATCGGTGTTCGGACTCTTCCGCAGCCTTCGCAACCTCGCCCGTCTGGCCCGCATCGGCATCATCCTGGCGCGGCACGGCGCCCTGTTTCCGCTGGCCGGGCTCGGCTCGGCCGGCATGCTGCTCGGGGTCGCCCGCTTCGCGCGGCGGCGGTTCGGGGTCTCGTCGCGGCCCGGGGAGCGGCTCGCCGAGGCGTTCGGCCGGCTCGGCCCGTGCTTTATCAAGCTCGGCCAGATCCTGGCGACGCGCGCCGACCTGTTGGGCGACGAAATCGCCGCCGACCTTGCCCGGCTGCAGGACCGGCTGCCGCCGTTTCCGGGCGCCGAGGCGCGCCGCCTGATCGAGACCGAGTTCGGCCAGCCGGTCGAGGCGCTGTTCGCCGCGTTCGACGAGGTGCCGGTCGCTGCCGCCTCGATCGCGCAGGTTCATTTTGCCCGCACCACGGACGGCCGCGAGGTCGCGGTCAAGGTATTGCGTCCGGGCATCGGGCGCGCCTTCGCCCGCGATCTCGACCTGCTGATGTGGCTTGCCGAGCTGGTCGAGCGCACCCGGCCGGATTTGCGCCGGCTGAAGCCGGTCGAGATCGTGCGGACCTTGGCCGAGGCGGTGCGGCTCGAAATGGATTTGCGCTTCGAGGCCGCCGCCGCCAGCGAATTGGCCGAAAATTTCGCCGGCGACCCGAGCTTCCGCGTGCCGCGGATCGATTGGCTGCGCACCGGCCGAACCGTGTTGACCACCGAGCGCGTCGCCGGCATCCGCATCGACGACCGCGCCGCGCTGCTGGCCGCCGGTCACGACATCGACGACATCCTGCGCAAGGGTGCGGACGCGTTCTTCAACCAGGTGTTCCGCGACGGGTTCTTTCACGCCGACCAGCACCCCGGCAATCTGTTCGTCGACGATAGCGGGGCCATCGCCGCGGTCGATTTCGGCATCATGGGGCGGCTCGACCGCGACACCCGCTACTACCTCGCCGACATGCTGCTGGGGTTTCTGTCGGGTGATTACCGACGGGTCGCCGAGGTTCACCTCGCCGCCGGCTACATCCCGCGCGACAGCTCGGTCGCCGCCTTCACCCAGGCGTGCCGCTCGATCGGCGAACCGATCCTCGGCCGGCCCTTGCACGAAATCTCGCTGGCCCGGCTCTTGGCGCAACTGTTTCGCGTCACCGAGCAGTTCCGCATGGAGACCCAGCCGCAGCTCCTGTTATTGCAGAAGACGATGGTGCAGGTGGAAGGGCTCGGCCGCCGGCTCGACCCCAGCGTCAACATCTGGGCGCTGGCTCGGCCGCTGGTCGAGGCGTGGATGCGCGACAACCGCGGCCCCGAGGCGCAATTGCGCCAGCGAGTCGGGGCCTTCGCCGAAACCCTCGACGAACTGCCTCGCCTGCTGCGTGGGCTCGGCCGGCTGGTCGAGGACTGGTCGCAGGAAGGGGTGTTTCTCCACGCCGAAAGCCTCGCGGCGCAGGCCGAGCGCCGCGGCCGGCAACTGCCATACCTCGTCGTGCCGCTGTGGATCGCGGCGCTGGCGCTGATCGCGATGGCCGCGGGGATGTGGCTCGGGCGATAGCCCGCCGCGCCTCGCCCGCACGAGGGCGGGCAGGGCTCGGGCCACCGGGCATGCCTTATCGCCGTATCCTGTCTGCGAATGCGGATGGAACGGAGCCTCGCCGCCATTGTTACAGCAACGTTTTCTCGCGATAGGTTCAGAAGCTCGACAGGGTCAAAAGAAACAGACCCGTCGTCGCTTCGACCTCATCCGACCAGCAGCTGACCGATCTTCGCTGACAGAGCCGAAAAGCTCGAGGGAGGTTCGCATGCCGCACAATTCGATGATCTCTGCACTCGCCTATAGATGCGTTCCTGCGGCCGCGTATGCATCGATCCTGCTCGCCTTATTCGGCGCCATCGCGATTGCGGCGCAGGACAGATATACTTTGCAAGTGCCGAACGGCCTCGCGTTTGCGGATTTCAGAGGGTACGAGGACTGGCAGGACGTCGCCGTCAGCCAGACTGAAACCGGGATTAAGGTAATCGTCGCCAATCCGGTCATGATGGAGGCCTTCAAGAGCGGCCTTCCCAGCAAGGGTAAGCTCTTTCCTGACGGATCAAAGGTCGCAAAGATCGAGTGGAAGTTCAAAAGAAATACGGTGTCACCTTATTTTGTTAACGTGCCCGATACACTGAAATCCGTTTCGTTTATCGAAAAGGACTTGAAGCGATTCCCGAATACGCACGGCTGGGCATACGCCCAGTTCGCCTACGATGCGGCGTCCGACACGTTCAAACCGAGCGTAAAGGGCGCCGAGTGCGGCTTTGCGTGCCATACCAAGGTGGCGGCGCAAGACTACACTTTCACTGCCTACCCGAAGCGATAGGCGCGAGAAAAGAATTACGGTGATGCGAAATTACGAATTACGGTCGAATTACGGTGACAGTGCACTTAAATCCGAATTACGGTGACAGTGCACTTAAATCCGCCTCGGGAATTGGGAAACGCCTCGAAATAATTCGCAGATGGCTGGGTCGCGCCCGGCCAAAGCACGACCGGAGGCGATCCTGTATTCACGGGCATCGCCCTGACCGGGTCAGAGGAGGCCGGCAAGCCCGGCGTAAAGGGCGGTGCCGCCGGCGAGCGCGAGGGCCGCGCCGGTCAGTGCAGCGCGCACCCCGCATAGCCGCACCGCGGGCGGAAGCGCGGTGCGGGCGAGGCGGTAGAGCACGAAGAGCAGTGGCGGCAGCAGCAGGGCGTTGACGACACCTGCCGCGATCGCCAGCCCGACCCGGTTTCTGCCAAGCACGACGACGGCGCCGCCGGCGGCCAGCATCCCGATGACGAGGCCGTAAAACCACGGCGCCTGGCGCGGCGCGTGGTCCAAGGAGTGCTGCAACCCGAGCACCTCGCCGAAGCTCCAGGCCAGGGTCAGGCACACCACCACGGTGGCGACCAGGGCGCTGCCGGCCAGCCCGATCATGAAGACTCCGCTGCCTATTGCGGCGCCAAGTGTGGCGGTGAAGGTGCGCTCGATCTCGACGACACTGTCGAGCGGCCCGCCGCCACCGAGCGTCGCGGCGGCCGCGATCAGCAGCGCCAACGTGATGATCTGGCACAGCACGACGCCTGTCGCCGTCTCCAGCCGCGCCGGGCCGATCTGGCTGGCGCCGAGCCCTTTGTCGATGCTGGCCGAGGCCTGATAGAGCAGTGCCCACGGGATGATCCCGGTGCCGATATTGGCGGCGAGCAGGGTGAGGTAGCCGGAATTGCCGAGCGGCTGCTGCCCGGCTTCGGCGACGACCTGGCCGAGCGCGGGTGCCGCGCGCCATGCCATGACGAGGAAGGCCAGCTCGAAGAGGCCGACCAGCAGCGCGATCCGCTCGATCGAGCGGAACGAGCCAGACGTGAGCACAAGGCCGAGCCCGCCGACGGTCAGCGCGATCGTCACCTCCGGGCGAACGCCGAAGGCCTGCGCCGCGCCCGCGAGCCCGCTCAACTCGCTGACCAGCGCTCCGAAGCAGCTGACCGTCAGGGCGGCGAGCAGCAGCCCGGCCGCGGCGCGGCCAAACCGCTGCAACACCAGCTCGGCGATGCCCTGGCCGGTGCCGAGCGCGAGGCGCAGCGCCAGCTCCTGCGCCACGAACATGAACGGGATCAGCACCAGATTGGGCAATAGCAGGCGATAACCCCATTGCGCGCCGCTTTGCGCCACCGTGATCACGCTGCCGGCGTCGGTGTCGGCGAGCATCGCGACAAGGCCCGGGCCGGCAACCAGCGCCAGCCGGCGCCAGAACCGGCGGCGGCGTGCCGAGGCAGAGGCGGGCAACGCGGCGCCCGGGTTTGCGTCGTGACCCTCCGGCATCGCCGGCGCGTGCTCCCTTGTCGTTTGCGTGGCCGCGGATTACTTCGTCCGCCCGGTACGGTGCAACCGCGGGGGTCGCCGTGTACACCCTCGCGCTGCGGCGCCGGCAGCAGCATACCCGGCGGCGGCATCAGGAGGGCAGCGCGCTCGACGGGAATTACGGAATTACGGTGACAGTGCACTAATTGGAATTACGGTGACAGTGCACTAATTGTCTTCGATCCGGGCGCGGTCTACCGCGCGCCGGCCGCGCTTCTGCGGCTTCAGGGTTCGGCGCAGACGAGCCTCAAGCCCGGCGAGGAAACCCTCGTCACCGAGCGGGCGGCCGATGCTTTCGGCGCGGCGCAGGCGATCGAAGGCCGCTTCGTCGGGCCCGGCAGCGATCAATTCGGCAAAGCGGGGGAAGCGGCTCAACACCGGCGCCAGCGCCGTAACCCCGTCCTCGGCCCCGGCCAGATGGGCGCGCACGCTCGACCAGCGCCAATTCTGCGCGGCGCCGACAAGGCGCGCTCGCACCGGGTTGAGCGCGATATAGCGCAGCGCCGCGGCCAGGTGATCCTCGTCCATCGCCACCGCGCCGAACCGGCCCTGCCAGAAATGCCCGGTGCGGCGCTCGCGGGCGTGCAGCTCGCCGGCATAGCGCCGGTGCACCCGCGCCAGCGCCCGCCGCAGCCCGTCTTCATCGCCCGGCACCAGGATCAGGTGGACGTGGTTGGGCATCAGCACCCAGGCCCACACCTCCACCCCGGCGGCGCGACAGGATTCGCCGAGCAGGTCGCGATAGCGCGCATAGTCGGCGTCAGCGAAAAAGGTCTGCGCCCGCCCGTTGCCACGCTGTGTGACATGATGCGGGATGCCGGGAACCACGACGCGCGCCAGACGAGCCATATCTCACGGTGCTCGCCTTATCGCCGGATGTCAATTAAGTGCACTGTCACCGTAATTCCTGTCACCGTAATTCCATCGAGGCGATCAGCGGGATCGATGGCGGGCGGCATTCCATGATGAGTTCGCCGCCCAATGCTTTGACGGCCCGGAGGTAGCGGGCGATCCAGATCGCATCGCCGAAGCCCTGCTCGCTGACCAAGAGCAATCGCTTGCCGTCGTAGCGCTGGCCTTTCCACGCCTCGCCGGGGAGCTTGCGGGCAGGGAGCTGGCCCGTGTGCAGCCTTGCTTCGTATTCCACCCAGCCGCGCCGGTAGTCGCCGAGATGGAGATAGCTGCGCGCCCGGTCCCAGCGCACGTTGTGGGATTTGGCGCATTACGGTGACAGCATTACGGTGACAGTGCACTAAATTTCGTTTGGCTCGTCATTTGTCGGGTCCTGTGCCGCCACGGCCCGCAATCCATCGTCGCGCGCGATCCCGCGTGCGATCCTATTCGGCGGGCGTATAGAATAGGTAACGACGGGACGGGAGACGGGCCTTGCTCGACGGGCGGCGGATATTGCTGATCATCTCGGGCGGGATCGCGGCGTATAAGAGCCTCGACCTGATCCGCCGATTGCGCGAGCGGGGCGCCGCGGTGCGCCCGGTGATGACCGCTGCGGCGCA
>JASHNY010000062.1 GCA_030041385.1 Alphaproteobacteria bacterium | reverse complement strand
AGCGCCGCCATGGAGGAGGAGTTCAACGACTGGTACAACACCGCCTACATTCCGCCGTATCTGGCGGTGCCCGGTTGCCTCGGCGCGCGCCGCTTTGTCGCCGTCGATGGCCAGCCCAAATATCTGACGCTGTACGAATTCGAGCACGTCGGCGTGTCCGAAAGTCCGACCTGGGCCCAGGCGCGCGACGCCAACCCGTGGAGCCGACGGGTGCGGGCGGCGATGCGGCACGATCAGGGGTCTCCCGGAATCTACCGGAGGGTGTATCCCAAATAGCACAGTGTTTCTCAAATAACACGCCAGCAAATCCGCCAGAATTTTCTCGAATAGCGACCAATCGCAGTAAAAAAGATTCGCACCGGAAAGATTATCCGCTATAGGTTGCCCGATCGATATGACGCGTCCGCTTGGCAGGAACGGGGATGTTCCTCCAGTGGGAAGGGGGGCGACGCGTGCGATTGGGGATTCTTGTGATTGCCTGCTGCCTATTGGCCGCGGCATCGGGGAAGGCGGCCATGGCGGCCTCGGATGGCGGCAATTGTGCGCTTTACGCGCGCGACGTTACCGGCATCCATATCGAAGGCAATGCCGGGTCGTGGTGGGACCATGCAGAAGGCCGCTATTCGCGCGGCCATCAGCCGCAGATCGGTGCGGTGCTGGTGTTCAAGCCCTCGCCTTACATGCGGGCCGGCCATGTCGCGGTCGTATCGCGCGTGCTGGGAGCGCGCGAGATCTTTGTCAATCAGGCCAACTGGATCCCGGGCCGGGTCGTCGAGGATGCGGCCGTGTTCGACGCATCGCCCAACAACGATTGGACCATGGTCAGGGTCGCCAATATCCGCACGACGACCTGGGGGCGCTACAATCCGGCCTTCGGCTTCATCTATCCCAACCAATCCGCAGCGAGCGACAGGCTCATCGCCGCCGCCGACCGGCCTGACGAAGACCGGGTGCAGGCCGCCACCCGTCCGAACCGGCTGGCACGGGCCGATCGCGTTGAGCGGCTGGGCACGCATCCCACGCGTCCGCCGGTGCGGTTGGCATCGGCCGACCCGCGGGAGCAGCATCATACCCGCGCCATCCGCGTGGCCGACGAGGTCGCGGTAATCGAGCCGCGGCGGCGCGGGTTGCGCCGCGCGCAGGCGGCTCGCCCGCACCGGCCCGGCGCCAAGGCCGCTTCCCATCACGAGAGGATCGTCAATCACACGGCGAGCCGCCGCATCGTGCATCGCGACAGGGTCGCCCAACATGCGGTGCGGCACCACGTCGCGCAGCCGGCCCACGCCCGCTTGCGCCACCAGGTTGCCTCGCTTCGGCACCAGCCGACGGCGGCCCCGCACCTGATAAAGGTCAGCAAACGCGATTGATCGTAGGGGGCGGCGGCGCCCCGTCGTATCCTTGCCGCCCGCCTATCGCCGACCGGTGCGCACCATGCCCCCCTCTTCGACCGACCCCAGCCTGTTGCCGGCCCATGCGCTCGCCGCCGAAATCGCGGCGCGCCGCCTCTCGCCGGTCGATATCGTCGATGCCTGTCTCGCGCGCATCGCCGCGCACGAGCCCAAATTGCAGGCGTTTGTCGCGGTTTATGCAGACGACGCGCGGCTCGCCGCCGAGGCGGCCGACAAGGCGATCCGTTCGGGTCATGCGGTCGGCCCGTTGCACGGCGTGCCGATCGCGCTCAAGGATCTGATCGACCTCGAAGGCCGCGTGACGACCGGCGGCTCTGCAGTGTGGCGCGATCGGCGCTCGCCGGTCACCGCGACGCTGGCGCGCCGGCTGATCGCCGCCGGGTTGATCGTGCTCGGCAAGACCCACACGGTCGAGTTCGCGATGGGCGGCTGGGGCACCAACCAGCACATGGGCACGCCGTGGAACCCGTGGGACCTGACCGTCGCGCGCACCCCCGGCGGGTCGTCGAGCGGCACCGGGGTCGCGGTCGCCGCCGGGTTTGCGCCGTGGGGCATCGGCACCGACACCGGCGGCTCGGTGCGGTTGCCGGCATCGTGGTGCGGGCTTAGCGGCCTCAAGACCACGATCGGCCGGGTTTCGACCTACGGCATCCTGCCGCTGGCGCCGTCGCTCGATACGCCGGGGCCGATCGCGCGTTCGGTCGAGGATGCGGCGCTGTTGTTTTCGGTCATGCAGGGCGTCGATCCGCTCGATCCGCGCACCTTGTCGGCGCCGCCGCCCTGCAACCCGATGGCGGCGCTGAAACGCGGGGTCAAGGGCTTGCGCCTCGCCCGCATGCCGGCGGCGGAGCGTAGCGGTACCGCCGACGAGGTGCTCGCCGCCTATGATGCCTCGCTCGAGTTGCTGGGCCGGCTCGGGGCCGAGATCGTGTCGCCGCCCCTCCCCTTCGGCTTCGCCGACACGATGGTCGAGACCGGGCGCATCATCGGCTCGGAAAGCTACGCCCTGGTCGGCGATCTGGTGGACAACCCCAACCTGCCGATCGACGAGGCGGTGCGGCCGCGCATCCGCCTCGGCCGCTCGATCAGCGCGCGCGACTACCTCGCCGCGCTAGCCAAGCGCGACCGGGTCAAGCGGGAGTTCCTTGCCGCCATCGAGGGGATCGACGCGGTATTGACCCCGACGACGCAGACCGCCGCGATCCCCGTCGATGCGGTCGATCAGAGCACGACCCCGGCCCACTACACCCGCGTCTTCAACCTGTTGGAAATGTGCGCGCTGGCGATCCCCAACGGGTTCACTGCGGACGGATTGCCGATCTCGCTGCAGATCGCCTGCCGGCCCTATGACGAGGCCACCGCGCTCCGCATCGGCTGGGCCTACCAGCAAGCGACCGACTGGCACCAGCGCCGCCCGCCCGGGTTCGGCGGATAGCGCTGCGCCGCCAGTGCGGGCGGCAAGCGCATTCAGCCGCGGCCGAAGCGGCGCTGCAGGAATTCGAGCACGTCGGCGGCGCAGCGCCCAGGAACGGCGTCGCAGATATTGTGCGGCAGCCCGTCATAGGTACGCATCTCGACATCCGCGAGGCGGCGAAACGGCTCGTAATTGGCGATCGAGCCGACGGTTTCGGCGCCGGGCATAACGACCAGCGTCGGGCATGTGATGCGCTCGACCTCGCCGCCCCAGTCGTAGCTCGCCATCAACAGGACGAACCGGGCGATATAGCCGGGGTCGTTGCGGCCCGCTTCGTCGAGGAACCATTCGACCAGGCCCGGGTCGGCATTTGCCGGCAGGCGGTCGCGGATCGTCTCGGCGAGAAACCCGCGCAGCCCCTTTGCCTCGATCTGTGGAATCCAGCTCGGCGCCTGGCTGTTCTTGAGGCCGGGGGTCGAGCCGAACAGGGCGAGGCTCCTGACCCGCTCCGGCTGGTTCATCGCCAGTTGCTGGGCAAGGTAGCCGCCGGCCGAATTGCCGACGATATGGGTCGGCCCGCAGCCGAGATGGTCGAGCAATTCGGCGACATCGGCAACCAGGCGCTCCAGGGTCAGCGGGTGGTCAGGCGGCGGAACCTCGGACCGGCCGTGGCCGCGCAAATCGAGCCGCACCACGCGATAATGCCGGCACAGCACCGGGACCCAGGCGTAATAGCGCCGCGCGCTGCCCATCGCCGCGTGCAACAGCAGCACCGTCGGGGCCGACCGCCACGGCTCGGTGAAGTCGTCGACATAATAGGCGAGGCGAAGTCCGTCGCCGGTACGAAACGTGGCCGTCGTCATTTCCGTCACTCGGCCGCCGGCAGGGTGGCCATGAACTTGATCAGATACGGCTTCCACACCGCCGCATAGTAATGGGTGAAATGGCCGTGCGTCTCTTTGCTGTAAGGGATCAGCACATAGGTGCCGTGTTTGATCTTTTTCATGCCGCGCTCGACCGTGCCCAGGTGCTGGGGATTGGCAAAATCCTCCTCGGTATTGATCAGCAGGACATGTGCGGTGATCTTGGGCAGATCGGGCTCGGGATTGTAATCGTAGATCGACTCGATCTCCCACAGCACATCGTCGGCGTCGCGCTTGACGATCTGCGCCACCCGCTTGTCGTAAAGCGCCTTGGCCGCGGCGCTGGTTTGCGCGATCTCCTGAATCCGGGTCGGGCTTTCCGGCATGAACGAGCCCGCCGCGGCGCTGTAGACCCAGTCTTTCGGCTCGGTTGTGTAATTGCCGTTGTCCCAGCCGGGGTCGTGGCGGATCGTCTCGGCCGCGGCATGGCGCAGGATGTAGTTGCGCCCGCTGATCTCGACCGGCTGGCACGACAATCCG
>JASHNY010000061.1 GCA_030041385.1 Alphaproteobacteria bacterium | reverse complement strand
CCGCGGCGGTGCGCGTCGGCTTTACCGCCAGCCGCCGCGTCGGCGGCGCCGTGCAGCGCAACCGGGCCAAGCGGCGGTTGCGCGCCGCCGCCGCCGAGGTGCTCACCCGCGGCGGGCGGTCCGGAACGGATTATGTGCTGATCGCGCGGGCGGGTACGGCGGCGCGGCCCTATGGCGAGTTGGTCGCGGATCTGGCCGGAGCGTTGCGCCAGCTGGCGCGGTCAGGCAGGGGCGGCGACGACGGCAATCGGGCGCGGCACGGCGAGGAGAAGTAGGATGGCGCGTCAAGTCGGGCTCAGCACGGTCAATGCCGCTGTCGGCTGGGGCATGCGGGCGGCGATCCGCGCCTACCAGCTGGCTCTGGCGCCGGTGTTGCCGCCCTCGTGCCGATTCGAGCCGAGCTGCTCGCACTACGCGGCCGAGGCGATCAGCCGGCACGGACCTTGGCGCGGTGCCGCGCTGGCGACGCGCCGCCTGCTGCGCTGCCACCCCTGGGGCGGCGGCGGCTACGACCCGGTGCCCGATCCGGCCCGCCGCTGAGCTACGCCGCGCAGCCCGACGATGATGGACCAGAAAAACCTGCTGATCGCGATCGTGCTGTCGGTCGTGATCCTGATCGGCTTCCAGTACTTCTTCGAGGCGATCCACCCGCCCGTGCCGGTGGCCCCGCACCAGCCGGCAAAGACGGCGACGACAGTGAAGCCGGCGGAAAATGCGCCGGCGCCGGGCGTGCGCGTGCCGGGCATGGTGCCGACCGCCGCCGCGGTGCGCTCGCGCGCCGCCGCCCTCGCCGAAGAGCCGCGGGTCAAGATCGAGACGCCGCGGCTCAGCGGCTCATTGTCGCTCGTCGGCGGCCGCCTCGACGACCTCTCGCTGATCAACTACCACGACACCGTCAACCCCAAGAGCCCGCATGTCGTATTGCTCGAGCCGACCGGGACCAAGGACCCGTATTTCGCCCAGTTCGGCTGGATCGCCGGAAACGCGGAGGCGGCGACCCTGAAACTGCCCGGGCCGCAGACGCGGTGGAGCAGTTCCGGCGGCGCCTTGACGCCCGATCACCCCGTAACCCTGACCTGGGACAACGGCGCCGGGCTGGTGTTCAGCCGCACCATCTCGGTCGACAAGAACTACATGTTCACCTGGCACGATTCGGTGCGCAATGCCGGCAATGCGCCGGTGAGCCTCATTCCCTACGGGTTGATCAGCCGCATCGGCATCCCCTCGGCCTCGGGCTCGGCCTATTCGTTCCGCGAGGCGTTCGAAGGGCTGGTCGGCGCGTTCGGCGGCGGCTCGCTGCAGGAGGTCAAGTATTCCTCGCTGAAGCCGGGCAAGCCGGTGAACTACAGCGCAGCCGGCGGCTGGCTCGGCTTCAGCGACGAATACTGGCTGACCGCGCTGATCCCGCCGCAGAACCTGCCGCTGAAGGCCGAGTTCCGGGTTGTCGACGAAGACGGCATCGACCGCTACCAGGCCGATTACAGCGGCCCGCCGCTGACCATTGCGCCGGGCAAGACCGCCACTGCCGACACGAGGTTTTTCGGCGGCGCCAAGGAGGTCAACCTGCTTGACGCCTACGCCGATACGGGGATTCCGCAGTTCGACCGGGCGGTCGATTTCGGCTGGCTCTATTTCCTCAGCAAGCCGATCTTCCAGGTCCTGGAGTTCTTCAATCGCCTGCTGGGCAATTTCGGGCTGGCGATCCTGCTGTTCACGCTGATCACCAAGATCGTGTTCTTCCCGCTCGCCAACAAATCCTACCGGGCGATGAGCAAGATGCGGCTGCTCCAGCCCGAGATGCAGAAACTGCGCGAGCGGTATCCGGACGACAAGCAAAAGCAGCAGCAGGAGATCATGGCGTTGTACAAGCGGGTCGGCGCCAATCCGCTGGCCGGCTGCCTGCCGATGGTGATCCAGATCCCGGTGTTCTGGGCGCTCTACGAGGTGCTGTACGTCACGATCGAGATGCGGCATGCGCCGTTTTTCGGCTGGATTCACGACCTGTCCGCGCCCGACCCGACCTCGTTTGCGAATTTGTTCGGCCTCATTCCGTGGAGCCCGCCGCACATCCTGATGATTGGCGCCTGGCCGCTGATCATGGGGGTGACGATGTATCTGCAGCAAAAGCTGAACCCGCAGCCGGTCGATCCGATGCAGGCCAAGATGTTCATGGCGCTGCCGATCGTGTTCACCTATATGCTGTCGGCCTTCCCGGCAGGGCTGGTCATCTATTGGGCGTGGAACAACACCCTCAGCGTCGCCCAGCAATGGGTGATCATGCATCGCGCCGGGGCGGCCTGAGCGGAGCGCCGGCCGGCGGCGAACCCGACCCCGGGGCGATCGAGGCAGGGCGGCGGCTTTTCGCCGGCGAATGCCGCTTTGTCGCCGGTGCGCCCGGACTGGCGGCACTGCCGCCGGAAACCCTGCCCGAGATCGCGTTTCTCGGCCGCTCGAATGTCGGCAAGTCGAGCCTGATCAACGCGCTCGCCGGAAGGCGCCTGCTCGCGCGGACATCGCGGACGCCGGGCCGCACGCGCCAGCTCAATTTCTTCGATCTCGGCGGCCGGCTGCTCCTGGTCGATCTGCCGGGCTACGGCTATGCCGCCGCGCCGAAGACCGAGATCGCCGCCTGGCACGAAGTGATGCGGCATTATCTGCGCCGCCGTGCGACGCTGGCGCGCGCCTGCCTGCTGATCGATGGCCGGCACGGGATCATGGCGGCGGATGCGCCACTGATGCGCCTGTGCGACGAGGCCGGGCTGTCGTACCAGATCGTGCTGACCAAGATCGACAAGGTGCGGCCGGCGGCGCTTGCCGCCGTGTGCGAGGCTGTCGCCGTGGCGTTGGCCGCTCACGGCGCCGCCCACCCCGAGATCATCGCCACCAGCGCGGTTTCGGGCAGCGGCATTCCAGCTTTGCGCGCAGAGCTGGCCGGCTTTGCCGCAGTGGCGCCGCCGCTTCCGGCGCGATAGAGTGCGCGCGCCGATGAGTTCCCCGCCATTCTCCTCTCAATCCGGAATGGATCCGGCGCTGGTCGCCGCGGTCCTGGCCGAGGCTGTGCCGTATCTCGGCCGCTATGCCGGCAAGACCGTCGTCGTCAAATACGGCGGCCACGCGATGGGCGCCGGCGGCGAAACCTTCGCCCGCGACATCGTGCTATTGCGCCGGGTCGGCATCAACCCGATCGTCGTGCACGGCGGCGGCCCGCAGATCAGCCGCATGCTCGACCGGCTGGGGATCAAGAGCCGGTTCGTCAACGGCCTGCGCGTCACCGACGCCGAGACGATGGCGGTGGTCGAGATGGTCCTCGTCGGCACCATCAACAGCCAGATCGTCACCGCGATCAACGCCGCCGGCGGCTGTGCGATCGGTCTCACCGGTGGCGACGGCAATTTCCTGCGCGCGCGCAAACTGGTCGGCAACGGCGATCTCGGTTTCGTCGGCGAGCCGACGCGGGTCGATGTCGGCGTGCTCGACGGGTTCCGGCTGGCCAACATGATCCCGGTGATTGCGCCGATCGGCGTCGGCGACAACGGCGAAAGCTTCAACATCAACGCCGACACGGTCGCCGGCGCGGTCGCCGCCGCAGTAAAGGCGGCGCGGTTTCTGCTGTTGACCGACGTTCCCGGCGTGCTCGACGCCGACCAGCGGCTGATCCCGGAACTGGCCGCGCAGGAGGTGCGCCGGCTGGTCGCCGACGGCACGATTTCCGGCGGCATGATCCCCAAGGTCGAAACCTGCCTGGCGGCGGTCGACGGCGGGAGCGAGGCGGCGGTCATCCTCGACGGCAGGGTGCCGCACGCAATCCTGCTGGAGCTGTTCACCGAGGGCGCGGGAACGCTGATCCGCGGCGGCTGACGGGGCGGTGCGATGGCGTATACGACACGGCGCGAAGGGTGCTCGCTCGGCGCCGTCGATACCTGGGTGTTCGACCTCGACAACACGCTCTACCCGGCCTCCTGCCGCCTGTTCGAGCAGGTGCAGCAGCGCATGAACGCCTTTATCTGCGCCCGGCTCGGGGTCTCGCCCGAGGCCGCGGTCGAGCTGCGCCGGCGCTACTTTCGCGAGCATGGCACGACGATGAGCGGGCTGATGCGGGTGAACCGCATCGACCCGCACGACTTCCTCGCCTTCGTTCACGATGTCGACCTCAGCGTGGTGCCGGCGAACCCGGCGCTGGTCGCGGCGCTCGCGGCGCTACCCGGGCGCAAGCTCGTCTATACCAATGGCTCGGTGCCGCACGCCGAGCGGCTGCTTGAACATCTCGGCATCGGCACGGCGTTTGCCGGCATTTTCGACATCGTCGCCGCCGAGTTCGACCCCAAGCCCGCGCTGGCGCCGTTCCGCGCCTTCATCGGCCGCTATGGCATCGAGCCGGCGACCGCGCTGATGGTCGAGGACATGGCGAAGAACCTGGCCCCGGCGGCGGCGCTGGGCATGACCACGGCATGGGTGAAAACCGGCATCGACTGGGCCGCAGTCGAGCCGGGCGCGGATTACATCCATCACGTCGTCGACGATCTTGCCGGGTTTCTCGCGGCGGCGGCCGATTTGCGGAGGACAGGATGAGCGTCGCCGCCACGGTCGAGCGAAAATTGCGGGACCGCTTTGCCCCAGTCCGCCTGACCGTTACCGACGACTCGCACCGCCATGCCGGCCACGCCGGCGCGCGTCCCGAAGGCGAGACGCATTTCTCGGTAACCATCGTCTCGGCGGCGTTTGCGGGCCTTGGCCGCGTCGCCCGCCAGCGCCTCGTCTATGCCGCGCTGGCGGAGGAGCTGGCCGGCGGAATTCACGCGCTGTCGTTGACGACGCTGGCCCCCGGCGAGGCTGATAGCAACCAGAACGTGTGAATTTAATTTGATACTCGGTAAGATTGTAATTACCATTTTGGCGCCAACTGATGGCATCGGCATCGCAACGACGGTTCGACCCATGCACGACGCGCCTCTTTCGACCTTGGTCATCCGCAACATCGTGGTTGCGGGCCGCCGCACCAGCGTGCGGCTCGAACCGGCCATGTGGGAGGCTCTGCGCGAGATCGCGCGCCGCCGCCGCCTGAGCCTGCACGCCCTCGTCACCGAGATCGCACGCCACCGCCGGGCGTCGAGCCTGACTGCGGCGATCCGCGTCTACATCGTCGATTTCTACCGTGCCGCGGCCGCCGGAATCATGCCGGCGCAGCCCGAAACGCCGCCGCCGGCCTGGCAGCGCCCGCTGCCGCTGTAGTCAATCGCAGGCGGCGAGAAAGGCGCGCAGCCGGGCGACGGGGGCGTCGCGCATCACGAACGCCTCGCCGATGCGGCGCGGCAGGATCAATGTGATGCCGCCGTCGCGCACCTTCTTGTCCTTGCCCATATGGGCGAGGAGCGGGTCGGCCGCCGTGCCCGACAGCCCCGCCGCGCCGAGGGTGGTCGGCAATCCGGCGGCATCTAGGTGGTCGCGTACCCGACGCGCGTCCACCGCCGAGACAAGCCCGAGTTCCGCGGCGAAATCGAATGCAAGCGCCATCCCCAGCGCCACCGCCTCGCCGTGCAACAGCGCATCGCCGAACCCGGTTTCGGCTTCGAGGGCATGGCCGAACGTGTGGCCGAAATTGAGCAGGGCGCGGGCATCGCCGGTCTCGCGCTCGTCGGCGGCGACGATATCGGCCTTCATCCGGCAGCTGGTGATGACCGCGCGGGTCAGGGCGGCGGCGTCGAGGTCGTAGACCGCGCGATTTTCGGCATCGAGCCAGGAAAAGAAATCGGCGTCGGCAATAAGCCCGTACTTGACCGTTTCGGCATAGCCGGCGCGCAATTCGCGGCGCGGCAAGGTGGCCAGCGTCGCGGTATCGATCAGCACAAGGCGCGGCTGGTAGAACGCGCCGACCAGGTTCTTGCCGGCCGCCGTGTTGATCGCGGTCTTGCCGCCGACCGAGCTGTCGACCTGGGCCAATAGGGTGGTCGGGATCTGCACGAAATCGATGCCGCGCAACACCGTCGCCGCGGCAAACCCGGCGATATCGCCGACGACGCCGCCGCCGAGCGCCACCAGCATCGTCCCGCGCTCGATGCCGGAGGAGAGGAGATCGTCGATCAGCCGGCCGAAATGGGCGAGGTCCTTGGTCGCCTCGCCGGGCGGCAAGACGATCGCGTGATGGGCGATCCCGGCGGCGCCGAGGCTCGCTTCGAGGGGGGCGAGATAATGTGCGGCGACGGTCGCATCGGTGACCACCACCGCCTGGCGCCGGCGCATCAGCGGCGCGATTTCCTCGCCGGCCCGGGCCACGAGACCGGGACCGACAAGGATGTCGTAACTGCGCTCGCCGAGCGCGACGGTGAGGCGTTGCGCCGCGGCGGGCTGCTTGCCGGTCATTCCTGGCTCTCGCGTTCGGGCGGCAACGACGCGCGCGGGCACGACGAAAGTGCCGCAATCACGCGCGTTGCCGTCAAATCCGGCGGTCCCTCGCTGCTGTCGACGACCAGGTCGGCCTCGCCGTAGATCGGATAGCGGCGCTCCATCAGCTCGGACATCACCGCCCGCGGGTTGCGCTCCTTCAACAGCGGCCGGTCGTTGCGGCGCGCCACCCGCGCCAGCAGAACGTCGAGGTCGGCGCGCAGCCACACCGACACCCCGTGCCGGCGGATCACCGCGCGCGTCGCCGGATCCATGAAGGCCCCGCCGCCGGTGGCGAGGACATGGGTCGGCTGCGCCAAGAGCCGGGCGATGATGCGGCGCTCCCCGTCGCGAAACACGGTTTCGCCGCGGTTGCGGAAAATCTCGTCGATGCTTTCGCCGGCGGCTTCCTCGATCTCGATGTCCGAATCGAAAAAGGGCAAATTGAGACGGGCCGCCAGGCGGCGCCCGATCTTGGTCTTGCCGGCCCCCATCAGCCCGACGAGCACGACAGTCCGGGACGGCGCAAACCCCTGGATTGCCGCCCGCGTCCGCACCCGCTCGGCCTGCAGGTTCATCGCCGTGCGCGCCACCTCTGCGCTGCTGTTCTTCCTCGCGTCGAGAGGGTACTAGCATATCGCGCGGGTTGGTCGTCAACCGGCGCCGCTGTCGCTGGGCTCATCAATGCGGGTCGCATCATGGGTAAGCTGACCGTTCTCGTCGTCGTCGTGTTCATCCTGGCGGCGGTCGGCGGCGCCCTCTACCTGGCGTACGGGAATTTTCCGGTGCCGACGAAGCATGTCGAAATGGTGGTGCCGGATGCGCGCTTCCCGAAATGAGCGGCCGGCGGCGGTTCCGGCCTCCCACCGGCTCGAGGCGTTTCTCGAAATGCTGGCCGCCGAGCGCGGTGCGGCGCGGCTGACCCTGGTGGCCTATCGCAACGACCTCGCCGACCTCGCCGGGTTTCTTGCGGCGCGCGGGCACAGCCTCGACGGTGCCGACGCGGATGCGCTGCACGATTACCTCGCCGATGCCGCGACCCGGGCTTTGGCGCCACGGACCTTGGCGCGCCGGCTTTCCGCCCTGCGCCAGTTCTACCGCTTCCTGCTGGTCGACGGCATCCGCGCCGACGATCCGACCGCCCGCCTCGACGCGCCGCGGATCGGCCGGCCATTGCCGAAAATCCTCAGCGAAGACGAAGTCGCCCGACTGCTTGCCGCGGCCGCCGCCTGGCCCGGCGACGAGGGAGTGCGGCTGCGCTGCCTCGTCGAACTGCTTTATGCGAGCGGGCTGCGCGTCTCCGAGCTGGTGACATTGCCGCTGGCGGCGGCGCAGCGCGACCCGCGGGTACTATTGGTGCGCGGCAAGGGCGGCAAGGAGCGGATGGTGCCGCTGAGCCCGCCGGCACGGCAAGCGCTTGCCGCCTATCTCGAATGCCGGCGGTCCTTTCTGGCCAAGGCCCAGCCGTCGCGCTGGCTGTTTCCGTCGCGCGCCGGCGCCGGCTACCTGACCCGGCAGCGCTGCGGCCAGTTGCTGAAGGAACTGGCGCTGGCCGCCGGGCTCGATCCCGCCCGCCTGTCGCCGCACGTGATGCGCCATGCTTTTGCCAGCCACCTGCTCGATGGCGGCGCCGACCTGCGCAGCGTGCAGCAAATGCTCGGCCATGCCGACATCGCGACGACGCAGATCTACACGCATGTCCAGAGCGAACGGCTGCGCCGCCTGGTCGAGACCGCGCACCCGCTGGCGCGGCGAAAATGACCGCGCAGCGTTGACAAGCGCCGGCCGCTTCCCGAGATTGCCCGCCGCTCATGCACCATTTCCTCGATTTCGAACGGCCGATCGCCGAACTCGAAGGCAAGATCGAAGAGCTGCGCCATCTCTCGGCGGATAGCGGGCTCAACATTGCTGAAGAGGTCGGCCGTCTCGAATTGCGCGCCAACGCGCTGCTGCTGCGCACTTATGCGCGGCTGACCCCGTGGCAGAAGGTGATGGTGGCGCGGCATCCGGAGCGGCCGCATTGCGTCGATTACATCGCCGGGCTGATTACCGATTTCGTGCCGCTGGCCGGCGACCGCGCCTTTGCCGAGGATGCCGCGATCGTCGGCGGCATCGGCCGGTTTCGGGGCCGCAGCGTGATGGTGATCGGCACCGAAAAGGGCGCCGACACCGAGGCCAGGCTCAAGCGCAATTTCGGCATGGCCCGGCCCGAAGGCTACCGCAAGGCGCGTCGGCTGATGCGGCTCGCCGAGCGTTTCGGCCTGCCGCTCCTGACCTTTGTCGATACCGCCGGCGCCTATCCGGGCATCGATGCCGAGGCGCGCGGCCAGAGCGAGGCGATCGCCCGCGCGATCGAGACCTGCCTCGACCTCAGGGTGCCGCTGGTCGCGGCAATCATCGGCGAAGGCGGCTCGGGCGGCGCGATCGCGCTCGCCGCCGGCAACGCGGTATTGATGCTGGAGCACGCGATCTATTCGGTGATCTCGCCCGAGGGCTGCGCCTCGATCCTGTGGCGCGACGGCGCCCACGCCCAGGACGCCGCCGAGGCCTTGCGCCTGACCGCGCAGGAATTGCTCCGGCTCGGCGTCATCGACCGGGTGGTGTCCGAACCGCTCGGCGGCGCCCACCGGGCTCCGGGCGAGGCGATCGCCCGGCTCGGCGACGCGCTCGACGACGCCTTGCGGCCATTGCTCGCGAGCGACGGCGACAGCCTGCGGCGGCAGCGCCGGGACAAGTTCCTGGCGATGGGCACGCCGCCGCCGCCGCAATAGGCCTCGGGCGGGCTTGGAAGGCCGTCATTGACCGCCCGGCCCCGCTCCCCACATCTATGCGCGACGCGCCGTCCGGGCGCCTCGTTTCGCGCGGGAAGGTAGCCATGGTTCCCCAGGAAAGAGATCTGATCACGACCCTGCTCGGGCGCCTCAAGGGCACGGCCGGCCAGCCCAAGGATGCCGAGGCCGATGCGCTGATCCGGCAGGCCATGATGGAGCAGCCCGACGCGCCGTACTATCTGGTGCAGACGGTATTGATCCAGGATTTGAGCCTGCACAACGCGCAGAACCGCATCGCCGAGCTGGAAAAGCAGCTTGCCGACGCGCAGACCGCGCCGCAATCCTCGGGGACCAGCTTTCTCGGCGGCCTGTTCGGGCGCAGCCAGCAGCCGGCGCCGCCGCCCGCGCCTGCCAGCGTGCCCAGCGCCGGCCCGTGGACCCGCTCGCCGCAAGTGGCGGCGGCACCGCCTCCGGGCTACGCGCCGCAGCAGCCTTATCCGCAACAGGGCTATGCCCAGCAAGGCTATGCCCAGCCCGGTGCGCCCACCCCCGGCGGCATGTTCGGCGGCGGTGGCGGCAGCGGGTTCCTGCGCTCGGCGGCGGCAACCGCGGCCGGGGTCGCCGGCGGCGCCCTGCTGTTCGAGGGCATCTCGTCGCTGTTCGGCCACGGTTATGCGAGCGGCCTCTCGGGCGGAATGGCAAACCCCGGGCTCGGCGAGACCGTCGTCAACAACTACTACGGCGATGCCGGCGGTAATGACGCGGGGTACGGCGGCGGCGATGCCGGCGGGGGTGGGGATTACGGCGGTGGCGGCGACTACGGCGGGGGTGGCGACTACGGCGGCGGCGACGCCGGGGGCGGCGACTATGGTGGCGGCGGTGATTACGGCGGGGGCGACGACGGCGGCGGCGATTTCGGCGGGGGCGATGACGGCGGCGGCGATTTCGGTGGCGGCGGCGACGTTTCTTGCTAGTTCGCTCGGCGTGATGGCGCCTATCGGTGCGGCACCGGATCGGGTCCGTACCAGTTGGCGCCGATCGTGCCGCGCATGCAGCCGAACTCGATAAAGAACCAGATCGCCACGATCACCGTGACGATCCACAGAACGACGGAGATGAAGCCGAGCCCGGTGCCGGCACCGACGCCGTGGATGCCGAATACGACCACGGTGCCGAGCGTGAATATCACCGCAAGGATCAATGGCGCATAGAGCAGCCACACCAGCCAGCCCGATTTGTTGCGGTCGTGGATGCGCTTGATCAGCATGGCGATGCCGGGCCACAGCACGACGAGCTGAAAGATGTCGGGCGCCAGCCTGGCGGCGCGCCCGCCGGCCAAAGCCAGCAGGTCGAGGGCCAGCCCGATGACAACCACCGGCAACACGTATTTCAGCCAGTATTGCGAGCGCGAGGCTCTGCCCTCAGCCGAAAAATAGAACGCCCAGAAACCCGGGTATACGTACTCCGGTTCGAGCAGAAAGATCTGGGTCGCGCGCTCATTCTCGGCGGTAAAATCCACCAGGTCGCCGTGGTGCGGAATGCTGTGGCCGTGCCAATCCTGGGTCACGAATTCGTAGCGCTTGCCGTCATGCCCGCTGACGGCGCCGGTATTTGTATCGGGATCGAAACCGATCACGTTCCCTTTCATCGCCGTCTCCCCGCAACGTGCACCCCGCTAGTTTAGACGCTACCCTCACCGCTAGGAAGCGCGGCGCACCCGGCGATGAAACCGAGAGGCGAAATTCACGCCGCGCCAGTCGCGTTCGCTGCTACCACAGCCAGGTGGCGGGGTCGGGATAGGCTTCGCCCCGCGCCAAAGCCTGCATCCCTTTGGCGCAACGCACGATTATCCAGATGATCGTGAGCAGGCCGAGAGCAAACCCGACCAGGGCGATCAGCGTGAGGACGCTGACGGCGATATACAGGAACCCGATCCAGAATGTGCGAATCTGGAACCGGTAATGGGTCTTGAGCCATTCGGGCGCGTCGCCCCGATTCACGTAGGCCATCACCAGCCCGACCAGGGCGGTGATGCCGAAGACCAGGCCGATCAGGTAGAGGATGTAGATCGCGTTGGCGGTGCCGCCTTGAGCCGGGTCGCCGCGCAACCCGATTGGAAAGATTCGGGTCGCGCGGCTGCCGTCCGGGATGAAATCGACGATGTCGCCGGCCATCGGCGGCGCCGGGCCATGCCAGTCGAGGCGGACGAAATCGTAGCGCCCGCCGTCAAAGCCGCTGATCACCCCGATGTTGGTGTCGCGGTCGAACGCGAAGACATGGCCCTTCATCCCGGGCGGCGGGCGGCCAGGCTCAGGCGGCGGCCTTGCTGCGGTTCAGCGCGAGCCGGGCGTCAACCGTGGCGACGGTCTGGTCGACGATCGGGTTGCGCATGCCGAACTGGGCGCCGAGCAGCTGCACCAGCCGGTCAGTCCGCTCGATATTGGGCGCGCCGTTGAACAAGGCGCGCGCGGCGGAAGACGGCCGCACCAGGCCGTTCGCCGCCGCCGCATATTTCTCGAACGGCACCAGATCGGCTGGATTGGCGCCGAGCCTGGTGCACACGTCCACGACCCAGTTGTAGACCGAGCGCGACGCGGCGAGGTCGGCGTGTACGGCCTCCTTGATGTCGATCGCGGCGTCCTTGCCGACGCAGCGGTAATTGCCGGTCAGCAGCATCGCCCATTTGGCGAGCGGCACGAAGATCGAGTCGTGGACCTTGAGCTTGACCGGCAGCTCGATGGCGCCGTCGCCGGGGTCGTAGCGCGCCGCTTCGACATCCTTTTCCAGGTTGCGCAGGATCTGGGTCGCGGCATCGCTCTCGAACCGCGCCGATTTGAAATTGGTCGGCAGCGTGACGAGCAGGAAATTGACCTTTTCCCCGGGCGGGCGGATCGCCTGGGGATCGGGGCTGCACAGCGTCACCAGCCCCGGCTCGAAATTGTCCCACACCGTCGCGTCGGTAAAGCACGAGCGCAGCGGGTCGGTGTCGAGGCCCTTGATGCGCTTCAGGTAGGGCAAAGGCGGAAAGTTCATGATCGACATGCACGGCACCTTCGCCTTGGCGCAGGCGTCGAGCAGTTCGCGCACGCCGGGCGAGCGGTATTGCGGCTCCTGCATCGCCAGCACGACGAGGTCGTAATCGGCCGGGTTGACATCGGCCGGCCCGGCCGCCGTCAGCTTGCCGGGCAATTTGCGCGAGTCGAGATCGACCGGGTCTTTGCGGCCGCGGATCGGCATGCGCACATGCGCGCCGTCGTGGTTGAACGCCTCGACCTCGTGCGGGAGGCAGACCAGCGTGACCTTGTGGCCGCCGAACAGAAGCTTGATCGCCAATAGCGACCCGTAGGACGCTCCCATCATCAGGACGTTGTAAGCGGGCATGTGGCCTCCTCCCTAACTACGCTCGATCGCGCACGCCGTCTTGGATCGGCCGACCATGCCGGATGGCGCCGGCTTCGGCAAGGGATTGCGCCGATCAGCCGCCCGCCGCGAGGATCGCCGCCAATCCGGCGCGGAAATCGGGATAACGCAGAGCGATCCCGAGCTCGCGCTTGACGAGGGTGTTGGACACACGCTTGCTGTCGGACCAGAAGCTGCGTGCCAGCGGCGACAAGGCGGCTGGGTCGAACGGTTCGAGCGGCGGCGGTGCGATGCCGAGCAGAGACGCGGCGTGGGCGACCACATCGGCCGGCGCCGCCGGCTCATCGTCGCAGACATTGTAGACCGCGCCCGGCCGCGGCCGCGCCAGCGAGGCGGAGAGGATCGCCGCGAGATCGTCCACATGAATGCGGGAAAACACCTGGCCCGGCCGGTCGAAGCGCCGCGCGGTGCCGGCCCGCAGCGCATCCAAGGCGCTGCGCCCCGGCCCATAGATGCCGGCCAGGCGAAAGACATGAACCGGCACGCCGCGTTCGCGCCACAGCTTCAGCCATGCCTGCTCGGCGGCGACCCGGCGCTCGCCGCGGCGGCCGCTCGGGCGCAACTCCGCGGCCTCATCGACGGTGCCTCCATCGCGGTTGCCGTAGACCCCGGTCGTCGACAGGTAGCCGAGCCAGACGAGGTTCGGCAGACCGGCAATGTCGGCGGCGTGTGCGGCGATCACCGGATCGCCGCAATCGTCCGGCGGAATCGACGCAAGGATGTGGGTGACGCCGGCAAGATCGGCCGCCGCAAGCGGGTGGGCGCGGTCGAAACGCCGGCAGGTGCCGGCCTCGCCGTCGCGGCTGGTGCCGAGAATGTCCCAGGTACCGCCGAGCAATCGGGCGAGGGCGCGCGCGCTGTAGCCGAAGCCGAAGCACAACAGCCGCCGTGGGCGCGGCGCTTCGGTCACCGGCCGGCAACCCTGAGGCCGCGCGCGTGACGGCGACGGTCGCGCCGCGGGAACGCCGGGCTTATGTTGTGCATCCGGCCAGCCGGGCCGTGGAGGTGCTCGAAAGCCGATGAATGCGAACCTCGATCGATCGATGCGGCAAGCTGGCATCGTAGCCGCGGGCAAGATTTCGCCGCAACCGTGGCGGCTCGCTGCGGCCGCGCTCGCCGCGCTCGCAGTGCTGGCGCCGCGTGTCGCCACTGCCGCCGGGCAGTCGCCGCCGGCGACCTCCGCCCCGAAATCGGCTGCCGCCGAGGCCCAGACCTACGAACGCTGCATGGGGCTCGCCCGGCACGCTCCCCAGGCGGCGCGCGACCTCGCCGAACGCTGGCGCAAGCAAGGCGGCGCGCATCCGGCAGACCATTGTTATGCGATCGCCTTGATCGGGCTCAAGCAGTATAAGGACGGGGCGATCCGCCTGGAGAAACTGGCGCAGGCGATGGTCCACGCGCCGAACGAATTGCGCGCCGAGGTGCTCGACCAGGCGAGCCAGGCTTGGCTGTTGGCCGGCGACCCGCCGCACGCCTATGGCGACAGCAGCTCGGCGCTGCTCTATGCGCCAGGCGATCCGGACCTGCTGCTCGACCGCGCCGAGGCGGCCGGCGAGGCCGGCTGGTTCGACAAGGCGGTCCCCGATCTCGACCGGGTTCTTAAGGCCGACCCGCACCGCGTCGAGGCGCTGGTCTACCGCGCTACGGCCTATCGCGCGATGGGCAAGCTCGACCCCGCCTATGCCGATATCGAGGAGGCGGTGCAGCTGGCGCCGGATTCGGCCGCCGCCCTGCTCGAACGCGGCAACATCCGCCGGCTGAAGGGCGATGTCGCCGGGGCGCGCAGCGACTGGACGCGGGTCGTGGCAATGTCGCCGGACGGCGCCGCCGGGCTTGCCGCGAAGGCCAATATCGCACAGCTCGACGCCAAGCCCGGGTCGCCGCCGCAGCATTGACATGGCGGATCGACGGGGAGGGGAACATGCAGGTGACGATGCCGAACATGCAGGTAACGATGGCCAACACGCCAGAAGCCTTGTCCTACGCGATTCTGGCCGCGCTCGGGATCAATGTCGTGCTGGCGGTCCTGCTGGCGGTGCGCGGCGACTGGCTCGGCGTCGTCCTGGTGCTGGCGATTGCCTGCGGAATCCACTGGTTCCTGTGCCGGCGCCTGGTGACGATCGTGCGTGCCACCACCGCCGCCGCTGCCGGCACCGTGCTGTCGCTCGCCGCTGCAGTGGCAGACCTGGCCTGCGGCCATCCCTATTACGGCATCCTGTTCCTCTTTGCGGCGGCGGCGCTGGCCTTCGCCTTCGTGCTGCTGCGGCAAGGGGCGAGGCCGGCGGATTTGCGGCTCGGCGGCATCGCCGCGGTCGATATCTCCGATGCCGCAACCCATGTCGCGATGCTCGCGCACCTGCGCGACGCCGGGATTCTCACCGCTGCCGAATACGCCGAGAAAAGCGCGATATTGCGGGTGTGAGCCGCTGCCGGCCTAGAAATCGAGGTCGGTGTAATGCCCGGGCGGCGGCAGTCCGGGCACATGGTCGGCGAGGATCGCACGAAAGCTCGGCCGCGACTTGATCCGTGCGTACCATTCCTTGGCCGGCTCGTGCGCGTCCCAGGGCACATCGCCGAGATAGTCGAGGCTTGACAGCTGGGCCGCTGCGGTGATGTCGGCCAGCGAGAAATGGTCGCCCGCAAGCCAGCGCCGGCGCTCCACCAGGTAGCCGATATATTCGAGATGATAGGGCAGGTTGCCGTGCCCGGCGCGAATCGCCTGCGAGTTCGGCTGGCCGTGACGGCCATAGCGTTTCATCATCTTTTCGCCGAGAAGGTTCTCGGTGACCTCGAAATTCATCTTGACGTCGAACCAGGCGTTGAGCCGGCGCACCTCGGCGCGGTCCACCGGGTTGATGCCGATCAGGATCTTCTCGCGGTAGGCCTCGTCGAGGTATTCGACGATCGCATCGGTGCCCGCGAGCACGGTGCCGTCCGGCTCGATCAATACCGGCACCTCGCCGGCGGGGTTGAGGGCGAGAAATTCGGGCCGCCGCTCCCACACCTTTTCCAGCTTCATCGTGAAGTCGAGGTTCTTCTCGGCCAGCACGATGCGCACCTTGCGCGCGAACGGCGACAGGGTGAGGTGGTAGAGGACCCGCATGCCCGCGATTGTAGCGGCGGCGGCCACGCCTGAACAATTGCGTTCGCGCCGGAATTGCGGCTCCCCGCCGGGTTCAGAAGCGCCGTCCCCAGGTGAACATCGAGGTGAGGCCGTAATTGAGCAGGGCCGCAACGACGGCGCCGCCGATCCCGGCCACCAGCCACAGCCGCGTCGCGGCGTACAGGTCGCGCGCGACCGCGACGTTGACGAGGGCGCCGACGCCGCATAAAGCCATGAACGTGACGAGGCCGCGCACCGCCCGCCAGCCGACCAGTCGGCTGTCGCGATAGGTCAGGATATTGTTGAGAAAGAAGTTCGAGACCATCGCAGTAACCGTCGCCGCGACGACCGCCGCGGTGAAGCGCGCGCCGAACGCCAGCAATAGCCGCAACACCGCGAGGTTGACGACCACGCCGCTCGCCCCCACGAGCCCGAACAGCAGCAGCTTGTGGGAGAAGTAGCGGCCGCTGATCTTCTCGGCCAGGAGCAGCAGGTATTCCAGTACGGTAAAGGTATCGAGCTTGCTTTCGCCGGAATGGCGCGGGCGGAACCGGTATGGCAATTCGATGACCGACAGCGGATGCGGAGACGACGCCATTATATCGATCAGGATCTTGGTTCCGACCCCGCTCAAATGCGGTGCGACGCGGTTGGCGACCTCGCGGCTCAGCATGAAGAAGCCGCTGCCCGGGTCGGAGATGTCGGTCTTGATCAGCAATCGGGCGAGGCCGGCGCCGGCGCGGCTCAGCCGGTGCCGCCGCCGGTTGGCGAGGCCGCCGGCATCGCCGCTCTCGATGTACCGGCTGGCGACGGCAAGCTCAGCCGCGCCGTCGCGCAGGCGCCCCAGCATCTGCGGCAACAGCGCCTCGTCGTGCTGCAGATCGCCGTCCATCACCGCGATGAACGGCGCCGAGGTCGATAGGATGCCCTCGATCGAGGCCGAGCTCAGGCCGCGCCGGCCGACCCGGCGGATGCAGCGCACCCGGCGGTCGCGGCGGGCCAGCGCGCGCACCCGCTCGGCCGTGCCGTCGGGCGAATCGTCGTCGACAAAGACGATCTCCCACGCGATTCCGGCGAGCACCTCTGCCAGCCGCTCGACCAAGACCGCGACATTGCCGCTTTCGTTGAAGGTCGGCACGACGACGCACAGTTCGGCACCCGGCGTCGCCGCTTCGCCCGGCGCTGCCGGGGCAGCCGTATCGAGAATCGCCGAAGCGCCGGGCGGTGTGGCCATCGGGCGAAAAGACCGACCTTGCCCGGCGCTGTCAAGGGCGCAGCCCCGGCGCCGCCGCGCCGCATGATCGCCGCCTATCTGCCCGGCCCCGGCAACATCGCCGCGGTCGCAATCACCTGGGGGGTCGGTGCGATCGTCCTGCTCGGCGGCGCCGCGCTGAGTCGCCGCCCGAACCCGCCGGAGATCGGCTTTGGTGCCGGCTGGGGCGCGCTGTGCCTGGCATTGACCGTGTGGGGCGTGTTCCTGCCGCTAAGCCTCAGGGTGCCGGCCATCGCCTTTGCCGTCATCGCGGTTGCCGGGCTGGCGGCGCCGCGGCTGCGCCTGCCGCGCGGCGAATGGCGGAGCGTGAAGCGGGTCATCGTGCTGTCCCTGCCGCTGTGGCTGGTGATGGCGCCGATTCGCCCGTCGCAGCCGGACACGTTCCTCAACCTGCTGCCGAACGCGATGTACCTCGTCGATTACGGGCGCTTCCCGACGAGCCATCTGCCGCCGAGCTTTTCGTATTTGCCGGCAGCCCCATACAACACGCAGTTCCTCAGCTTTCTCGGCGCGCTGGCAGACCCGGGCTTTCCGCCCTCGGGCATGTCGCTGGTCAACGTGATGCTGTTCCTGTTCGCCGGGCTGGCGATCGCCCGGGAACTGGCCGGCGCCGCCGCCAAGCCGGGCGAAGCCTTGCCGTGGGGGGTGATCGCGCTCGGCCTGTTGTTGGCGGTATTGCTGAACCCCGGCTTCGTGCCGCGCATCGACTTCGCCGCCTATGGCGAGCCGGCGCTGATGGTGACGGCATTGTTGGCCGCGATCCTGTTCGTGCGCGCGCAATCGGCGCTGGCCGCAGGCGGAGCGGCCGAGGGGCTTGCGGCCTTGGCGCTGATCCTGGCGGCGATGCTGAACGCCAAGCAATCGGGGATCGGCCTCGTCGCCGCGCTGGTCGGCGCCGCAGCGATCGCCGGCTGGGGCGAGCGGGGAGTGCCGCGACGCGCCTGGCTGCGCTTCGTCGCCTTGGCGCCGTTGCCGGCGCTGATCCTCTATGCGGTATGGCGTTATTACGTCGCCCGCGCCGGCGTCGCCGAATTGACGGTGTTGCCGGCCGCGGCTTGGAACTGGGCGGTGTTGCCGCAAACGCTGGCGAGCATCGCCGGCGAGGTTGCCGAAAAGCCGGTCTATTTCGGCGCCGTGGCCATCGCGATCGTCCTCTTGCCGGTATGGCTGCGCCGGCACGGCTGGACGGCGACGACCCGCTTGCTGGCGCTGCACGCCGCGGCGTTCATGCTCTACAACCTGTTTCTGATGGCGGCCTATGTCGCGCAGTTCTCGGCCGAGATGAGCGCGCAGGCGCATTCCTATTTCCGCTACAACACGCATCTGTCGCTGATGCTCACGCTGGCCTTGGCGCTGGTCGCGCGCGATGCCGGCATCGGCGCGCTGCTCACCCGGAGCCGCCGCCCGGCCGCCGCCGCGGCGCTTGCGCTGGCCCTGCTGGCTCCGCTCGGCTTTACCAGGCGGCTGCGCTTCGACCTGGTCATGCCGCAGCCGCTGGTGTGGAACCTCGCCAGCCGACTGAAACCCCATCTGCGGGCCGACAGCCGCCTGGCCTTGTTGCTGCCGGGCGACAACGACAGCGTGGCGACGATGCTCGCCGGGGTGCTGCGCGACGTGCCGCCGCGGCGCCCGCGT
>JASHNY010000060.1 GCA_030041385.1 Alphaproteobacteria bacterium | reverse complement strand
GGCAACGTGAATTTGAGCGGGCGCCGGGTGTGCGCGCGGGCGACCGCCGCCTCTTCGGCATGGATCGAGTGCCGGCGCCGGATCGGGCCGGTCACCGTCGGGCACATCGCCTCGTAGCGATTGTCGCGGATCCCGATCTTGACGCGACGGTTGAAGTCCACGCCCTCAACCCCTTCAAGAAAGCCGTGAACGAAGTGCTGGCGCGACATCTCGCCATCGCTGACGATGTCGATTCCCGCGGCTTCCTGCACCTTCAGGGCAAGGAGGGTGGCGTCGCGCTTGCCCTCGGCGAGCGCCTCGCCCTCGAGCCGCCACGCCGGCCACAAGACGCGCGGCTCGGCGAGCCAGGACGGTTTCGGCAGGCTGCCGGCGATCGTGGTTTCGAGCATGTCGCTTCCCCTCCCCCCGCTCAGAAATATTGCCGCAGATTGGCGCGGATGCGGTCGAGCGGCGGCATTTCGGGCGAAGCCGGCACGAAATCCTCGCCGGTGATGCGCTCGAACGCGCCGATATAGGCCTGCGCCGTCTCGACGACGACCGCCGCCGGGATCGGCGGGATCGGGTCGCGATACGGGTCGCAGCGCGCCGCCACCCAGCGCCGCAACACGTCCTTGTCGAAACTGTCGGGCGGTTCGCCGAGGGCAAAGCGGCGCGGATAGGTGTCGGCAAACCAGTAGCGGCTGCTGTCCGGGGTATGAACCTCGTCGGCAAGCAGAATCGACCCGTCGCGGTCGCGGCCGAATTCGTACTTGGTGTCGACGAGGATAAGCCCGCGCCGAGCCGCCAGTTCACGGCCGCGGGCAAACAAGGCCAGCGCCGTCTCGGTCACCGCCTGCCAGTCGCGCGCCGAGAGCAATCCGCGCCCGGTGATCTCGGCCGCGGTCAGCGGCTCGTCATGGGCCCCATCCATCGCCTTGGTCGTCGGGGTCACGATGGTCTGCGGCAGTTTCTGGTTTTCGCGCAGCCCGTCCGGCAATTCGACCCCATAGACCGTGCGCCGCCCCGCCTTGTACATCGACCAGACCGAGGTCGCCGTGGTGCCGGCCAGGTAGTCGCGCACGACGATTTCGACCGGCAGGATGTCGAGCCGCCGGCACACCAGCACGTTGGCGTCTGGGTAGTCGAGCACATGGTTGGCGCAGATGTCGCGGGTGCGGTCGAACCAGAACCGCGCGGTCTGGGTCAAGACCTGGCCCTTGAACGGGATCGCGGCGATGTCGCGATCGAACGCGCTGAGCCGGTCGGTGGCGACAAGGATGCGCCGGCCGTCCGGCAGGTCGTAATTGTCGCGCACCTTGCCGCGGTAGTGCCGCGGCAATTCGGGGATCGTCGCGTCGGCGAGAACGCGATCGAGTTGGGCGGCGATCAGGGTCGGGTCGAGCATCGGCGAACGCACGGCTGGAGCGGCGAGGCCCCATTTATACGAAGCTGCGCGCGCTTGCGCGAGGGCGGCTTCGACGCGGCCGGCCGACCCGCTATTGCGACCCGGCCGGAGCGGCGGCGTTGTCGATCACCGAGGCGATGCGCGTTGAGCGGAATCCCGGATCAGTGGTGCCAACCGCCGCCGCCGTGCCAGCCGCCGCCGCCGTGCCAGCCACCGCCATGCCAGCCACCGCCGTGCCAACCCCACCAGCCCCAGCCGACGGACACCGCCGGAAAGCCGTAATACGGGTAGTACGGATAATAATAAGACGAGTAATACGGGTAATATCCGTAATAAGGATAGGGGTAATACGGGTAATATTGTGCCTTTGCCTGTTGCGGCGCAACGCCCATCGTCAACGCTCCAGCGGCGATCAGCGCAGTGGCCATCAGGCCGCGCCGAAACCAGCGGGAGGTCGTCAGCACCGACATGTTGGGCTCCTTTATGGAAAGCCGATTGTTCATAGATGGTATACGCACCCGGCGAGTTTTCATCCCCGATCGTGGGTCGGGCATGCAGAATGAGAGGTTGTAGATGACGGCAGCATCATTAAGCACCACCTGCTGCATCGCCGGCGGAGGACCGGCCGGCGTGATGCTCGGCTTCCTGCTGGCGCGCGCCGGCATCGACACGATCGTGCTGGAAAAGCACGGCGATTTCCTGCGCGACTTTCGCGGCGATACGATCCACCCCTCGACATTGCAGATCATGGACGAGTTGGGCCTGCTCGACGCGTTCCTCGCCCGCCCGCACCAAAAGGTGCCGCAGGTGCGGGCGCTGATCGGCGACGACGAGGTCGCCTTCGCCGATTTCGGCTGGCTCGGCACCAGCTGCAAATTCGTCGCGCTGATGCCGCAATGGGATTTTCTCGATTTTCTCGCCGAAGCCGGGAGACGCTACCCGGGGTTTCGGCTGATGATGCGGGCCGACGTGGTCGGCCTCATCGAAGACGGCGGCCGCGTCGCCGGATTGCGGGCCGAGACGCCCGACGGCCCGGTCGAAATCCGCGCCGCGCTCGTCGTCGGCGCCGATGGCCGTCATTCCACCGTGCGCGAGCGCGCGGGGCTCGAAGTCGTCAATATCGGCGCCCCGATCGACGTGTTGTGGATGCGCCTGTCGAAACGGCCCGACGATGCCGCAGAGACCGGCGGACGGGTCAATTACGGCGCGATCCTGGTGATGCTCGACCGCGGCGACTATTGGCAATGCGCCTACGTCATCGCCAAGGGCGGATACGACGCGATCCGGGCGCGCGGGCTGGCGGCGTTTCGCGACCAAATCGCGCGAATCGCGCCGTTTCTCGGCGACCGGCTCGGCGAGTTGAAGGATTGGGACGACGTGAAATTGCTGACCGTCGCGGTCGATCGCCTGAAGCAGTGGTGGCGGCCGGGGCTGATCTGCATTGGCGACGCCGCCCATGCGATGTCGCCGGTCGGCGGGGTCGGGGTCAACCTCGCCGTCCAGGACGCAGTTGCTGCCGCCAACATCCTCGCCGCCCCGCTGCGCGCCGGCACCGTGTCGGCCGGCGATCTCGAGGCGGTGCAGCGCCGCCGCACGCTGGCGATGCGGGTGATCCAGAAGGCGCAGGTGGTCGTGCAAGGGCGGGTGATCGGCCGCGTGCTGAACTCGGACAAACCCGCGCACGCGCCGCTGGTCATGCGCCTGTTCAACCGGGTTCCGATCCTGCGCTGGCTGCCGGCGCAGCTTGTCGGGGTCGGGGTGCGCCCCGAGCACGTGCGCACCGCGCCGGCATCGCTGGCGCAAACGTGATCGGGCGCGGGGGTCGGCCCACCCTATAATGCCGCCCTCACCTCCCCGTTCGCAGGAGTGGCCATGGCCGACAACGTCTTCGCGCCGCGCGGCCGGCGCGACTTCTTTCGCCTTGCCGGCGCGACGATCGCGGCGCTGGCGGCGGCTCCCGGCGCGGCGCTGGGGCAGGAAACCAAGCTCAAAATGGCGACGATCGGCTCCGGCCGCGAAGGCAGCGCCCTCGGCAGCCTGTTCGTCAAGGCCGGCCACCCGGTGATGTTCTCGTCGCGACACCCGGAGGAGCTGCACGGCCTCGTCGCCGGGCTCGGCCCGCTGGCCAAGGCCGGAACGGTGGCGCAGGCGGTCGCCTTTGGCGAGGTCGTGCTGCTCGTTGTGCCCTATACGGCGGTCGCCGGGATCGGCAAGGAATACGGCCCGGCGCTGGCGCAGAAGCAGCTGGTCATCGACGTCAGCAACCCGATCCCGCGGCGCGACGGCGAGGCGCTCGTCGCGCAGGTGGCGGCCGAAGGCGGCGCCGGCCTCGCCACGGCAAAGATGCTGCCCGGGGCAAAGCTGGTGCGCGCGTTCAACGCCATCGGCTCGCGCACGCTCGCCGAACTGGCGCAGCGCCAGGGCGACCAGAAGATCGGCGTGCCGATCGCCGGCGACGACCCCGCGGCGATCGCGCTCGCCAGCAATCTGATCCGCGAGATCGGGTTCGAACCGGTTCTGATCGGCGGGCTGGCGATGGGCAAATACCTGGTGCCGGGAACCCCGCTCGGCGGCCCGCACACGCCGGCGCAGATCCGCGAGATCGTCGCGTCGCTGAAATAGGCGGCCGCTAGCCTGGCGCCGCGGCCGGGAGCAAGCCGGCTGCGGCAGCCGCCTGCGCCTGCGGGCGCAGCGGACCTGGATGCCCGGACCGCGTCCGGGCCGCGCGAACTGGATGAAGCGATGACGGTTGATTCCCGACCCGCCGCCGCCGGCGGCCTCGCCTACCGGCTGCTGCGCCGGATCATCGCGGTCGAGCCGGAGGAGACGCGCGTTCTCTTCTGGTGCTGGCTCTACATCTTCGCCGTGCTGTCGTCGTACTACATCATGCGGCCGATCCGCGACGCGATGGGCATCGCCGGCGGCGTGCAAAACCTGCAATGGCTGTTCACCGGCACGCTGGCCGGGATGCTGGTGCTGAACCTGCCGTTCGCGTGGCTCGTCAAGCGCCTGCCGCGCGGCCGCTTCATCCCGCTGACCTACCGCTTCTTTGCCGTCAACATCCTGGTTTTCGCGGCATTGCTGCATGTCGCCAGCGCGGCCCAGACGATCTGGATCGGCCGGGTCTTTTTCATCTGGGTGTCGGTCTATAATTTGTTCGTCGTCTCGATCTTCTGGCAGCTCAACGTCGACCTGTTCAGCGCCGAGCAGGGCAAGCGGCTCTTCGGCTTCATCGCGGCCGGCGCCACCCTGGGCGCGATCGTCGGCTCGGGACTGACCGCCAGCCTCGCGCGCCTGGTGCCGCCGATGGTGCTGCTGATCGGCGCCGCGGTCATGCTCGAAGTCGCGGTGTTCAGCGTCGCCCGGCTGACCCGCCTGTCGCCGAGCCTCAGCCACCGGCCCGACGCCGGCAACGCCGAGCGCCCGATCGGGGGCAGCGTCGTCGCCGGATATGCCCATGCGTTCCGCTCGCCCTACCTCGCCAATGTCAGCCTGTTCATCCTGCTGTTCGCGGTCAGCTCGACCTTTCTCTATTTCCAGCAGGCCGGGATCGTCGCCGCCGCCTTCAAGAGCCGCGGGGCGCAGACCGCGTTTTTCGCGACGCTCGACCTGGCGGTCAACGTGCTGACCCTGGTGGTGCAGCTTTTGCTGACCGGGCGCATCGTGCTGTCGCTCGGCGTCGCGCTGACCCTTGCCCTGTTGCCGGCGCTGACCATCATCGGCTTCGGCGGGCTGGCCTGGGCGCCGCGGCTCGGCGTCGTCGCGGTATTCCAGGTATTGCGCCGGGCCGGCGATTACGCGATCGCGCGCCCGACCCGCGAGATCCTGTTCACCGTGGTCCCGCGCGAGGACCGCTACAAGACCAAGAGCTTCATCGACACCGTCGTCTACCGCTTTGGCGACCAGCTCGGCGCCTGGTCGGTCGCCCTATTGCGCATCTTCGGCCTCGGCGCCAGCGAGGTCGCGCTGGTCGCGATCCCGGTCACCGTGCTGTGGCTGGTCAACGCGCTGTGGCTCGGCCGCCGGCAGGAAGTGCTGGAGGCCGCGGCAGAGCCTATACCCCCTCGAGCCGCACCGGCTGGTCGAGGATGACGAGGCGGCGCCGGAACCGCCAGATGCCGTCGCGCCGTTCGAGGTCGCATTCATAGCGTCCCGGCGCCAGCATCTCGCTCTTGCCGTTGCGGGTGATCAGGTTGAGCAGGTAGCAGGTCGCGCGCGCCCGGTCGCCATCGACCGTGACCGCGAGGTTCGAGATCATGTGGCGCAACTGCGCGCCGTTTTCGTGAAAGCGGGCAAAGCGCTCGGCGAATTCGCGAATCCGAGCGCGCCCCAGATAGGTGCCGACGGTCGGGCTTTCGAGGCTGGCGTCCTCGGTGAAGCAATCGACGATCGTCTCGACATTGCCGGCATCGAGCGCGGTCGTGTAGCGGACAAACAAATCCTCGATCGCCAGCCGGTCTTCGATTGCGGGCGCCGCCATCGCGCTCACGCCTTCGCCAGCAGCGGCTCGATCTCGGCCGTGACGGCCCGGTCGGTGGGCCGCACCTGCGACGGCCAGGCGCCGGCGAGCCGTCCGTCGGGACCGATCAGGTATTTGTGGAAATTCCACCGCGGCGCGCCCGCCTCGCCCAGCTCCGCCGCGACCCAGCGATAGAACGGATGCGCCGCGCCGCCGACGACGCGGACCTTTTCGGCGAGCGGAAAATCCACCGCGTAATTGGTCTCGCAGAACTCGCGGATTTCGGCCGCGGTGCCGGGCTCCTGGGCGCCGAAATCGTTGGACGGTACGCCGAGCACGACGAGGCCGCGGTCGCGATACTTCTGCCACAGCGCTTCAAGATCGCGGTATTGCGGGGTATAGCCGCAATAGGACGCGGTGTTGACGACCAGCACCGGCCGGCCGCGCCACGCCGAGAGCGGCAGGGCGCCGCCGTCGAGCCCGGCAAAGCTGAACTGGTGGGCATCGCCCGAATCGGCATCGGCGTCAGGCATCGCAACCTCCTCGCAACGCCGACCCGGTCGGCGCCCGTCGCGGCGATACCATAGCCGGTTTCGCCCCGGCGTCCACCGCGCGCCGGCGGCCGGCGCCGATTTCGGGTTGCGCCGTCCAGACCGTTCACGGAGACTGCGCGCGCGGTTGCCGGGGGCGCGATGCGGATGCTTGTTGGCTTTTTGCTGAAGGGCATCGTGGTCGGGCTGGTCATCGCCGTCCCGGTCGGCCCGGTCGGCATCCTGTGCATCCGCCGCACGATCCTCGAAGGGCGAGTGGCCGGGCTGCTGTCCGGCACCGGCGCAGCGACGGCCGATGCGCTGTTTGCGGTGATCGCCGGGTTCGGCCTGACCGTCGTATCGGACTGGCTGTTCGGCTATCAGGACTGGCTGCGCGTCGGCGGCGCCGCCTTTCTGTTCTATGCCGGCATCTCGGCCTTCCTGCAGGACCCGACGGTCGCGCGCGCCGCCCAGCCGGCGGCGGAAAGCCTCCTCGCCAACTATGCCTCGACCTTTATGCTGACCATCACCAACCCGGTGACGATCCTCTCGTTCCTGGCCATCTTCGCCGCGCTCGGTCTGAGCGGCCACTCGGTCGCGCTCGAGGATGTCGCGCTTCTGGTACTCGGGGTGTGGCTCGGCTCGTTGTCGTGGTGGATCGCGCTCAGTGCCGCCGCGGGCGCGTTCCGGCGCACCTTCGCGCGGCACCATCTGGTATGGATCAACCGCGGATCGGGCGGGATACTGCTGCTGTGCGGGATCGGCCTCGTCGGCAGCCTGTTTCTCGAACATTGCTGCTGACCGCGCGCCGCCGCAACGATCCGCCGATCCGCCAGCCCGAGGTAACGCCGTGGTCTATCTCCCGCCCCATTTCACCGAGACGCGCGACGAGGTCTTGGCCGCGCATGTCGAACGGCACGATTTCGCCCTGCTCGTCACCCACGGCGCCGGCGGCCTGATCGCCAGCCAGATCCCGGTGTTGTGCGAGCGCCGCGACGGCAAATTGTACGTGCAGGGCCATCTCGCCCGCCCCAACCCGCAGGTCGCCGACCTTGACGGCGAGGCGCTGGCGATCTTCACCGGCCCGCACGCCTATATCTCGCCGGGCTGGTACGCGGCCGGACCGGCGGTGCCGACCTGGAACTACGCGAGCGTTCATGCCTACGGCCGGGCGCGGGTGATCGACGATGCCCTATGGCTGCGCGCGTTCCTCGCCCGCCTGTCGGCGCGGCACGAGGCGCGCGAGGCGGCGCCGTGGCGGATGGAGGATCTGCCGGCGGCCTATGTCGATTCGATGCTGAAGGGCATCGTCGGGCTGGAGATCGCGGTCGACCGCCTCGAAGGCAAATTCAAATTGAGCCAGAACCGCCCGGCCGCCGACCGCCCGCGCATCATCGAAGCGCTCGAACGCCGCGCCGATCCCGATTCCCACGCCGTCGCCCAATTGATGCGCGAGCGGGAGGGGTAGCGGCGTCGACGAAACAAGCGAGGCGTCACCGTAATTCCGGGATGAGGAAATAAGTGAAGTGTCACCGTAATTCCAAGTGTCACCGTAATTCCGGCCATGATGGCTGCAATTACCGCCGGTATCCGGCATCCGACTATTGTATGTACCACGTGACCGGGAAGGACACGTTCGCCGCTCGGCTGCGGCGCTCGATCGCGCGGGATAATGCACGCTGAGTCACATGATGAGTATGGGCGCAAATCTGTCCGACCCCCGGACATACGAAGAGAAGAAGCAGCATTCAGATTTTCAACTTCGGCACGCGCGCACTGAGGGAGCGAGCGAGACCACTCCCCCGAAGATCACGGCGAGCCATGTCGAGTTCGCAAAGACGCTGAGTCCGACCGACCTCGCTCGGGTCGCGGTGATCGCGGACCAATATGGGCTCTATGGCTGGTGTTCCGATGGCGTGCTCGAAAAGATGAAGCACGACGGCGGCTCGATTGTGTTCGGGTGGACCCTATGGGAATGGCCGGGAGCGATGTTAACGGGAGAGTTTCATTCCGTCTGGCGGAGCCCGGATGGCGATCTGTTCGATATTACGCCAAAGCCGCAAGGCGAGACGGACATCGTATTCGTCCCGGACCTCACCTATCCGGCAGACTTCGATTTCGACAAGCGTCCACGTAATCGACGGTTCCGGCTTTACCAGCCCATCGATCCGGTACCTGTCGTCGAGCAACACATTGCGCGGATGAAGCCGTCGCAACTCGGCTACGAGAACAAACGCGCGGCCAAAGCCGGGAAGTCGCTGCAAGAATGGCTGCTCGACAAACAGCCCGTGGACCCCATACCCGGCATCATCGACGATCTCATTTCGGCGACGGCGCGCCGCGAAGAAGCGCTCGACTCGATACCGGGTACAGGCTTCATCCGTCCGACTCCTGAGTTGTTAAAGCTCCAGGACGAATGCAAGCGGTTGCTGCAAGCGCTCAGGGACGCGGGACCACAGATCAGGCGGCGGCAGGAATTACGGCAGGAATTACGAGGAATTACGGTGACAGTGCACTTTGTGAATTACGGTGACAGTGCACTTTTTGAATTACGGTGACAGTGCACTTTTTGGAATTACGGCGACAGTGCACTAATTTCAGAAATCAACTTGAAATTACGTCACTCCGTCCCGGAGCGTTTTCCGGCTTTCGCGGATGACCGTTTCCAGGAATTACGGTGACAGTGCACTAATTTCAGAAATCAACTTGAAATTACGTCACTCCGTCCCGGAGCGTTTTCCGGCTTTCGCGGATGACCGTTTCCAGGTCGATATCGCTGCCGCAATCGTTCGACAGGCGCGCATAAAAGGCGGCGGCGGGCTCGCGGCCGGCCTCGCGGATTTCGCAGGCTTCAAGGGCGCGCTCCACGATGTCGGCGATCGAGCGATGCTCGCGCCGAGCGAGGCGATGCGCCAGTTCAC
>JASHNY010000059.1 GCA_030041385.1 Alphaproteobacteria bacterium | reverse complement strand
GCGTTGTAGATCGCCATCGAGCTGACGATCGACGACAGCCCGCCCGATTTCGCCGTCTTCAGGCACAACAGGCCGACGATGTCGCAGGAATCGGTGTGGAAATGCTGCCGCTCGGTGGTCTGGTAGGTGCGCACGTTGGGATCGGTGGTGGCGAGGCCCAAATCCTGGACATGGCCCAACAGATGCCCCATCGCGTTCTGCGAGCGGGCATGCCCGAAATGGGTGCCGACGCCCCAATAGGCGGCCGCGCTGTCGGCGATCGGTCTTCCCTCGACCGGCAGGCCGCGGATCAGCACAAAGCCGCGGCCGTTGAGGATTTCGTCGCGCAGCCGGTCGAGCGCCGGGCCGAGCGTCGGCAATGGGAAATCGGCGCGGCCGGTCTCGGCGATGTCGAGGCCGCGGGCGCGCACCGCCCGGGTTGCCGCCTCGATCTCGGCAACCTCCCGCGGCGACAGCGTATAGGTCCATTCCTCCGGGCGCCGGCGCAGATCGGCGCCGACCCAGGCGGATTTTCCTTCGACAGGCGGGCGCGGCGGAGCAAGCGTCATGATAAGGCCTCGATGTTGCGGGATGATCCCGGCCTTTCTAATCTTGCCCCATAACCGATGGAGGAGCCTATGGCGAACGTACCGGGTCTCGTCACCGACCCCAGCCGCATCAAGGGCGGCATCGTGCACATTCCCAGCGGCGGCACGAAAATCCCCGGCTATCTGGCACAGCCGAACCAGCCCGGCAACTACCCCGGCATTGTCGTGATCCACGAGGCGTTCGGCCTTGCCGACCATATCTGCGATGTGGCGCGGCGCTTTGCCAATATCGGCTACAACGCGCTCGCCCCCGACCTCTACTGGCGCGACGGCGCGCCGACCGATCCGGGCGACATCAACACCGTGTTCCCGGTCATGTTCGGATTGAAGGACAGCCAGGCAGTCGGCGATCTCGAAGCCGCCGCCGCCTATCTGCGCGGGCTCGCCGGCGCCACCGGCAAGGTCGGCGCGATCGGCTTCTGCTCGGGCGGGCGGCACACGCTCCTCTTCGCGTGCAGCAGCAACAAGGTCGATGCCGCGGTCGATTGCTGGGGCGGCTTCATCCACCGTGCCACCCCGGATGCGGAGACGACGCCGTCGCGGCCCAAGGCGGTGCTCGATTTGGTGCCGCAACTGCACTGCCCGGTGTTCGGCGTGTTCGGCGAGGAAGACCAGAACCCGCCGCCGGCGCTCGCCGACGAACTGAAAAAGCGCGCCAGCGCCGCCCGCAAGGACGTCACCACCAAAATCTATACCGGCGCCGGCCACGCCTTTCTCGCCGACTACCGGCCGAGCTATCGCGAAGGCCCGGCGCACGCGCTGTGGAACGACGCCACCGCGTTCTTTGCCAAGCATCTGAAGTAGACGAGGTGGGTTCCCGCTTCCTGAAAGTCGGGAAGCGGGAGCCATTTAATGGGCATTAGGCGGCGCCGGGTAGTAGTCCCACATCGCGTGGTGCTAGCGATTGTCGCAAACCGCGCGACAGAGGCTGGCATTCGCTTCCATGGCCTAACCCCGTACCTGTTGTTGTCATTGCGAGCGAAGCGAAGCAATCTCGGGCCGATTGAGGTGTAGCCCGGCGCGATTGCTTCGTCGCCCCGCTCCTCGCAATGACAGCTTGAGGCGAGAGGATGAGCCGCAGGAAATTACCGGTCGAGACCGTTGCCGAGGGTTATCTCGCATTGCTCGCCGAACGCGGGGTCGAATACCTGTTCGCCAATGCCGGCACCGATTTCGCACCGATCGTCGAGGCCTACGCCCGCGCCGCGCAATCCGGCCTGAGATTGCCGAAGCCGCTGATCGCGACGCACGAAAACGTCGCCGCCTCGATGGCGCACGGCTATGCGGTGGCCTCGGGCAAGGTGCCGGCGGTCATGGTGCATGTCTCGGTCGGCACCGCCAACGCGCTGTGCGCCGCGTTCAATGCCGCGCGCGAGAACGTGCCGATCCTGTTTTCGGCCGGCCGCTCGCCATTGACCGAGGAGGGGCTGCCCGGTGCGCGCGACACCTACATCCACTGGGCGCAGGAGATGTTCGACCAGGCCGCGATGGTGCGCGAGGCGGTCAAGTGGGACTATGAGTTGCGCAACGGCGCGCAGCTCGAAACCGTCGTCGACCGCGCGCTGACGCTGGCGAAAAGCGAGCCTTCCGGCCCCGTCTATCTGACCCTGCCGCGCGAGGTCTTGGCCGAGCCGCTATCCGGCCTGTCCTATGACGTGCCGGCGCGCCGTGTCGCGGCGGCGCCGCCGGGGCCGGATTTCGATGCGATCGACGCCGCCGGCGCCTTGCTCGCCGCCGCCGAGAACCCGCTGGTCATCACTGCCAGCGCCGGCCGCGACCCCGAGGCGGTCAACGCGATCGCCGATTTCGCATTGCGCTTTGCGGTGCCGGTGGTCGAGCATCGCCAGCGCTACGTGAACCTGCCGGCGAACCACCCCTGCCATCTCGGCTACGACCCGAACGATCTGATCGAGGAAGCCGACGCGATCGTCGTCGTCGAGTGCGACGTGCCGTGGATCCCGAGCCGGAAATCGCCGCCGCCCGAGTGCAAGGTGATCCATGTCGGGGTCGATCCGCTCTATAGCCGCTACCCGATCCGCGGCTTTCCGGCCGACATTGCGATCACCGGGGCGCCGCGGGTGGCATTGCCGCGGCTCGGCGCCGCCTTTGCCGCGAAGGCCTCGGCGAGCGCGATCGAGGCGCGCCGGCGCCGCGTCGCCGGGCGGCGCGAGGCCCAGCAGGCGGCATGGAAACGGGCGCGCGATGCGGTCGCAGCGCAGCGCCCGCTGAGCCCCGTGCATGTCAGCGCCTGCCTGTCTGCGGCGCGCGATCCCGACGGGGTCATCGTCAACGAATACACGCTGTTGCCGCAGCATTGCCCCTCGATCCGGCCGGGCAGCTTTTTCGGGTCGAGCCCGGCGGCGGGGCTCGGCTGGGGCGCCGGCGCCGCGCTCGGGGTCAAGCTCGCCGAACCGCAGCGCCAGGTGATCGCCGTGCTCGGCGACGGCTCGTACATTTTCTCGAACCCGGTCGCCGTGCATCACGCCGCTTCGATGCACAAGCTCCCGGTGCTGTTCGTCGTCGTCAACAACGCGATGTGGGGTGCGGTCAGACGCGCGACATTGGGCATGTACCCCAAGGGCGACGCCGCGCGCAGCAACAAGCCGCCCTTTATCGACCTCGACGATCTGCCGGCGTTCGAGCAGGTCTGCGCCGCCGCCGGCGGCCATGGCGAGCGCGTCGAAGACCCGGCCGAACTGCCGGCGGCATTGCAGCGGGCGCTGAAGGCGGTCGATGGCGGCCAGCAGGCCCTCGTCAACGTGATCTGCCAAGGCGGCGGCGGGGGATGACACCCCTACCGCTTGTCAAAATGCCTTCGGCAGCCCGGCCTGTTTCAGGATGGCATTGGCGAGCGGGCGCCCGTCGATGTTGGCGGGCACCGTAAACGTTCGCCGGGTGATCGGGCTGTACCAGACTTCGTGGCTGCCTTTACCTTGCCGTTCGAGCCGGCAGTCGGCCTCGCGCAGCATGTCGGCGAGCGCCCGATAGAGCGTCGCCATCTACGCCGCGGCAGCCTCGATGGTTTTCCGTTGTTCGGCCGTCAACACGATCTCCACCCGCTCCCCTTGCTGCGCCGCGCCGTTCGCGACGAGCAGGTCGGGCGCCAGGGCGAAAACCGCCTCCGACAACTCCTCGAACGTGCGGCCCTCGCAGCACAGGCCGGGCACATCTTCGCCGTCCGTCCACCACGTGCCGGATTCGGCATCCCAATGCGCGGTGACTGCAATCGAGTTCATGCTTTGCCTCGAATTACCTGTTTGCAATGTGAGCCTTGAGGCTCAACGAGACAAGATGACGTGCCGACGGCAGGTTCGTGCGTCCTTCGACACGGCGCTGCGCGCCGGCTCAGGATGAGGGTCGTCCCTGTGCCGTCACACGCCCTTGCTCATGGTGAGGAGGCGGGCGAAGCCCGCCGTCTCGAACCACGCAATACAGCCCGCCGCGATTATCCTTTGAAATGCTTCATGAAATGCTCGTAGGTCTGGTCCGGCGCTTCTTCCGGCACGTAGTGGCCGCAGGGTAGCGCGCCGCCCCAGGCGTCGGTGGCGTAGTTGGCTTCCCACACCGCGAGCACGTCGCCGTGAACGCCTTCGGTGTGGCTGCGCCCGCCCCAGATCACCAATAGCGGCACGGTGATCTTGCGCCCGGCCGCGAAATCCGCGGTGTCCATGTCGAGGTCGCAGGTCGCGCAGGCGCGGTAATCGGCGCACGAGCCTTTGATGGTTTTCCAGTTGAAGCAGCGGACATATTCCTCGAACGCTGCGGGGTCGAAAAAGCCGAGGCCGATGCCGGGCTTCGACAATTTCTTTTCCATGAACCAGCG
>JASHNY010000058.1 GCA_030041385.1 Alphaproteobacteria bacterium | reverse complement strand
GGATCGCGGCCGAGATAGGTTTCGACCAAGGTCGAGGCGATGCGGGCCAGCGAGGTGCATTTGACCGCCAGCGCCAGTATCGGCATCAGCCGCACCAGCGCCTCGACCTCGCCGTCATCGAACCCGCGGTCGCGGTCGGTGACCCAGTACGAATAAACGCAATCCATCTCGCCGATCGCCCCGCCCCGGGCGAAGCGGTTGATCAGCGCGAGGTAGTCGGTCATCCCTTCTTCGGCGAAGGCCTGGACCTGCCGAAACTCGCTCGGCGCGCCGCGCCCGAGGTGCTGGCGCAGCATCGACTCGCCGGTTTCGAGCAGCCGGTAGAACGCGCTTGCCTGCCAGGTCGCCGCCGCCTCGCCCGCGCTGGTCGGGCCGTATTCGATCGTCTCGGCGCCGCCGTCGAGCTCGCGGCTCCAGCGAAACGCGCGGCCCTCGTGTACCGGGTGCAAGGTGTCGATGATGACGGCCGCGCGCGCCAGCCTCAGCCCCGCGGCCAGCGCCCGCCGGCAAAACCCTTCCAGCAGCTCGGCCTCGCTCTTCCCGGCAAGCCCGGCCGCGGTGACCCAATCGGCGATGGCGGCAAGGGCGGGGCTGGGGAACATCTGCAACCCCTCCGCGCGGCGCTAAAACCGGTCCTTGTGCTCGACCATCTTCCAGAACGTGTTCTTGTGCACGATCTTGTCGTCGGCGCCGAAGGTGTAGATGTCGCAGCCCTGGTAGTTCAGTTCCTCGCCGTCGGCGCCGCGGCCGCGCACGGTCCAAATCGAAAGCGCACGGTTCCCGGCGAGGATATATTCCTCGTTCTCCCAGCGCATGTCGGGGATCTGCTTGAAGCGATCGGCCAGCGTCCGGCGGATCACTGCCTTGCCCTTCAGCGTGCGCCCGACCGGCTCGGGGCCGCGCGACAGGCAGAACACCGCATCCTCGGCAAAGAACGACACGATGCGCTCGACGTCGCGGCTGTTGAACGCCGCCGAGATCGCCTGCATCAGCTCAAGCGTGACCATGCCGGTCCTCCCGCGCTCGTTATCGCGTCGCGCCGGGCTGCCACAACACGTCGCCGGCGCCGTCGGCATTCGCCCTCCGGCTCAACACGAACAGCAGGTCCGACAGCCGGTTCAGGTATTTGACCGCCTCGGGGTTGACGTTTTCGGCGGCGGCGAGCGCGCAGACGAGCCGTTCGGCGCGGCGAGCGATGGTGCGGGCGAGGTGCAAATGCGCCGCAGCGGCGTTGCCGCCCGGCAGGATGAACGAATCGAGCGGGCGCAGCGCGGCGTTCTCGCGGTCGATCTCCGCTTCAAGGCGCTCGACCTGGGCCGCGACGATGCGCAGCGCCCCACGCGATTTGTCGGCGGCGCGCCGCCCGTCCTCGGGGGTGCAAAGGTCGGCGCCGAGGTCGAACAGGTCGTTCTGGATGCGGCCCAGCATCGCGTCGGTCTCGCCCGCGACATGGAGCCGCGCCAATCCGATCGCGGCGTTGGCCTCGTCAACCGTGCCGTAGGCCTCGACCCGCAGCGCTTGTTTCGGCACGCGGCTGCCGTCGCCGAGCGAGGTCGTGCCCTTGTCGCCGCCGCGCGTGTAGATCCGGGTCAGCCGTACCATGGCCCCGCGCCCTAACGGTGGTGCAGCAGCATCAACATGGCGAGCAGAAACAGCGCGATGCCCTGCATGATCACGCGCGCCTGCATCAATTTGTTCGAGCGTTGCGGGTTGCCGCCGCGCGCCACGGTGACGAACCCCATGCCCAGAATCCCGAGCACGCCGATCAGGGCCAGGATCAACAGAACCGTCAGAACCGTGCTCATCACCGGACCATCATAGCGCGCCGCCAGGGCGCTGCGGATTCCGCTCGCCGTTCCGCCGCGAAATTACGGCAGGTCGTAGGTCTCGTAGTGGTTCGGCAGCGTCGAATGGATGTTCGGGTCATACGTCCACCGCGTTCCCGAATCGGTCATCGTGGTGGCCGAGATGTCGTCGGTGATGGCGTTGAGGTTCTGGATGTCGCTGGCCCGTTCGGGCCCGCCTACAGCACACCCGGCCGCCCCGCTGCAGAGAAGGGCGACGACCGCTACGACCCGGAACACCGTCATGAACCATCTCCGACTGGATCATTCTGATGTAAGCCACCGCGAATAGAATCACAACCGGCGCCGGGGAAACCGCGCGGCGAGCCGCCTTGACGCCCGGTGCCGCCCGCGATACATCGCAGGAGTGACGAACGGGACGCATCGCGCCGGCGGTCGGCGAATTACCGACCCGGGCTCCGCAGGGGCTCGGGCCAGGTTGATTCGCCACGATTTTGCCGAGGAGTTCGTCGATGTCGTCCGCTCTTCCTGTCGCCGTTAACGCTGCCGGCGACGATTTCGTCACTGCTCATTTTTTTGTTCAAGCCCGCGCCGAAGCCGGGGTAATGCCGCGCGTGCTCGAATTGTTCGCGAAACGCGGCCTGGTGCCGCAGCGTTGGCACAGCGTCATCACCGGCCCTGGCAACGGCGCGCTGACGATCGATATTGAGACCGGCACGCTCGGTCGCGAGGCGATCGACTATGTGGCGCACTGCATGCGCCAGATCGTCGGCGTCGACACGGTACTGACCGCGATTGCGGGGGCTGCCGAAGCACGGCCTGGGTGAGCTGTCTTGCCATGTCGTTCGTCGATCACATCAAGCGCTGCAACAGCTGCGACCCGGCGCGCACCGTGCCGCTGATTGCCGGCGGGCGACGGGTCGGCTGGCTGCGCCGCGACAATGCCGCCGCGCTGGCCCGCTTCCCGCAGGTTTTCGCCGTCGAGGATGCCGCGGTGAGGCTGGTGCCAAGCGGCGGCGTCGATGCCGTCAGCGCGGCGGTCGACGAGGTGGTCGAGGCGCTGGTCGCCGAGGGCCGGGTGCCGAAATGGCGCAACGAGACCTTCGACGTGGCGGCGTGCTGGGGCGAAAAGCCGGTCTTCCGCCTCGACCGCGGCGCGGTGCCGTTTTTCGGCGTGCGCGCTTATGGCGTCCATCTCAACGGCTATCGCCGGGAGGGCGGCCGGCTGTCGCTGTGGATCGGGCGGCGCGCGGCAGACAAGCGGGTCGATCCCGACAAGCTCGACAACCTCGTAGCGGGCGGCGTCGGCAACGGCTATGGCGCCGCCGCGACCCTCGTCAAGGAGGCCGAGGAGGAAGCGGGGATCGACGCGGCGCTGATCGGCCGTGCGGTGCCGGTGGGGGCGGTGACCTACCGGATGGAAACGCCGCTCGGCATCCGCGACGACGTGCTGTTCGTCTACGACCTCGAAACGCCGGCCGGGTTCGTCCCGCGCAACCGTGACGGCGAGATCGTCGAGTTTTCCCTGATGCCGGTCGAGGCCGTGCTCGAACGCATCCGCAGCACCGACGACTTCAAGTTCAACGTCAACCTCGTGATCCTCGACTTCGCCTTGCGGCACGGGCTGTTCCGCCCCGAGGATCCAGACTATCTCGACATCGCCAACGGGCTTCACCGCCCGCTCGATTGAGCGCCGCGCGCCATCGCCAGCACCGCCGCCGGGCTGTGGCCGGCGGCGCGCAGCGCGCGAATGGTCAGCGCGTTGTCGCGCTTTGCCAGGCGGCGCCCGGCGCTGTCGGTCAAAAGCGGGTGATGGCGGTAATGCGGCACCGGCAGCCCGAGCAGGGCCTGCAGCAGGCGGTGGATCGCGGTTGCCGTGAACAGATCGGCGCCGCGCGTCACCAGCGTCACCCGTTGCAGCGCGTCGTCGACCGTGACGGCGAGGTGGTAGCTCGCCGGAAACTCCTTGCGCGCGAGCACGACGTCGCCGAGCGCCGCCGGATCGGCGGCGACCCGCCGCGCGCCCCCGGTTGCGTCCTCTTCGATCCATTCGAGCGGCCCGGTGCGCGCCAATGCCGCCGCCACATCGAGGCGCCAGGCGCAATCGGCCGCTGCGGCAAGTCGCCGCTCGCGTTCGGCCGCGGCGAGGCCGCGGCAGGTGCCGGGATAGGGCGCCCCCAGCTCGCCTTGCGGCGCGCCGCCAGCGCGGGCGACCTCGGCCCGGATGTCACGGCGGGTGCAGAAACAGGGATAGAGCAGCCCGATGTCGGCCAGGCGGTCGAGCGCGGCGCGGTAGTCGGCGAGATGCTCGGATTGCCGGCGCACCGCCCCGTCCCAGTGCAGGCCGAGCCAGGCGAGGTCGTCGAGGATCGCCGCCGCGTAGTCGTCGCGGCAGCGCGCTTGGTCGAGGTCTTCGAGCCGCACCAGGAACCGCCCGTTCGCCGCACGTGCCGCCCGCCAGCCCTCATACGCGGAGCGTGCGTGCCCGAGATGCAGATACCCGGTCGGGCTCGGCGCAAACCGGGTGACGACTGGACCGGCCATCATCGTTCCCTTGACCCCGGCGCGCGGCGCAGCCTGCTCAAGGATAGTGCAGGGGTTGGCTGTCTCTCAGCTCGAATTTGCCTTGTCATTCCGGGGCGGCCCAGAGGGCCGAGCCTGGAATCCACAGGTGCGAGCAGTGCAGGCAGCGGATGCCGCCACAGGATTGCCGAACCGCCGGCGTTCATGGGTTCCGGGTTCGCTGCGTCGCAGCGCCCCGGAATGACACCATTTGCGGAATGGCCGCCAAACCCAAACGCCACATCCGGTTTTCAAACCAAGACTGCCCGGGGACGCGCGACCGTGACAGCGCAGGCCTCTATCGGCTATGGCTGTAGGCCGTCCCGTGCGCAGCCGCGAGAGGTTTTCGATGGTTCTGTCCTCGCTGTCCGGTCCCAGCCATCCGCCCGCCGGCGGCGGCAAGCCGCGCCGCCTGGTGATCCTGCTACACGGGCTCGGCGCTGACGGCAACGACCTCATCGGCCTGGCGCCGTACTGGGCGCCGCTGTTGCCGGATGCCGAGTTCGTCTCTCCCAACGCCCCGTTCCCGTGCGACATGTCGCCCTACGGCTACCAGTGGTTCAGCGTGCAGGACCGCAGCCCCGGCGCGATGCTCTCGGGCGTCCGCGCGGCGGCGCCGATCCTTGACGGCTTTATCGGCGACGAACTGCAAAAGCGCGGCCTCGACGAGGGCAGCGCGGCCCTGGTCGGGTTTTCGCAAGGCACGATGATGTCGCTGTTCGTCGGCCTGCGCCGGGCCAGGCCCTTTGCCGGCATCATCGGCTTTTCCGGCCGGCTGATCGGCCGCGAGCTGTTGAAGACGGAATTGCGCTCGCGCCCGCCGGTGCTGCTGGTCCACGGCACCGACGATCCGGTCGTCCCCTACGATTCCCTCGCCAATGCCGAGGCTGCATTGAAGGAGGCGGCGGTGCCGGTCGAGACCCTGTCATGTCCCGGCATGGGTCATTCGATCGACCAGGAAGGGCTGCAGCGCGGCGGCCGCTTTCTGCAGGCGCGGCTCGGAACTACGAGCGGCTGACCGACGGCTTTGCGGCGGTCTCGTGCTGGTGCGGCGGCAATAGCGGCGTGAACAGCGCCCGCAACTTATCCGACTCCCAGTCGGCGGCGCCCGCGACCCGGCCAACCACGCGACCCTCCTTGTCGAGGAGAAAGCTGGTGGGCAGGCCGGTGACGTCGAAGGCATGAATGGCCGCGCTGTCGGGATCGAGATAGACCGACACCTTGGACAGGCCGAGCTTGGCAATGAACGGCTCGACGGTCTTGGCGCCGCCATGATCCTCGGCAATCGCCGCCACCCTGAGCCGGCTGCCGACGCTCGCCTGCAAGCGTTCGAGCGACGGCATTTCCTTGAGGCACGGCTGGCACCACGTCGCCCACAGGTTGACGAGCGTCACCTTGCCCTTGAAATCCGAGAGCGAGACCGGCTTTCCGGCCAGGTCGGTGAAGGAAACCGCCGGCGCTGGCTGCGGCGGGTTCTGCGGGATAAACTGGCCGAGCTTGATGTCGTCGGGCTGGGCCGCTGCGGTGCCGATCGACACTGCGACGAGGAGTGCGATCGCCCCATGGGCCGCGTAAAGCCGCCACCTGCCGAGGTTCAAGCCGGCGCCCCCGCCAACGCGCTGTGGGGCGGCCGTTTCGCCGCCGGTCCCGCCGCGATCATGCGCCGCATCAACGCCTCGATCGATTTCGACAAGCGCCTCTATGCCGAGGACATCGCCGGGTCGCAGGCGCATTGCGCAATGCTGGTCGCCCGCCGCATCCTCTCGCCCGAAGATGGCGCCGCGATCAGCCGGGGTCTAGAGCAAATTCGCGGCGAGATCGAGCGCGGCGATTTTGCCTTCCGCGAGGAAAACGAGGACATCCACCTTAATATCGAAGCCCGGCTCGCCGAATTGATCGGCCCGGCGGCGGGACGATTGCACACGGCGCGCTCGCGCAACGACCAGGTCGCGACCGATTTCCGCCTGTGGGTGCGCGCCGCACTCGACCGCTGCGACGCCGCCGCCGCGGAGCTGCAAGCGGGCTTGCTCGACCAGGCCGATGCCCATGCCGACGCGGTGATGCCCGGGTTCACCCATCTGCAGATCGCGCAGCCGGTCACGCTCGGCCATCACCTTCTGGCCTATGTTGAGATGCTCGGCCGCGATCGCGGCAGGTTCGCCGATTGCCGGCGCCGCCTCAACGAATGCCCGCTCGGCGCCGCAGCGCTCGCCGGTACCGTGTTTCCGATCGACCGCGACATGACCGCCGCCGCACTCGGCTTCGACCGGCCGGCGGCGAATTCGCTCGACGCCGTGTCGGACCGCGACTTCGCGGTCGAGTTTCTCGCCGCCGCCGCGCTCGCCGGAACTCACCTGTCGCGGCTGGCCGAGGAGATCGTGCTGTGGACCAGCGACGGGTTCGGCTTCGTCGCGCTCAGCGATGCCTTTACCACCGGCAGCTCGATCATGCCGCAAAAGCGCAACCCCGACGCCGCCGAGCTGGTGCGGGCCAAGACCGGGCGGCTCAACGGCTCGCTGGTGGCGCTGCTGACGGTGATGAAGGGATTGCCGCTCGCCTATCAAAAGGACATGCAGGAAGACAAGGTGCCGGTGTTCGAGGCTGCCGATGCGCTCGAACTGTGCTTCGCCGCGGCGGCAGGACTGGTCCGCGACATGCGCCCCGACCGCGAACGGATGCGCGCGGCCGCCGCGCGCGGCTACAGCACCGCCACCGACCTCGCGGATTGGCTGGTGCGGGAATTGGGACTGCCGTTCCGTCGCGCCCACCACGTCACCGGCGCGATCGTCCGGCGCGCCGAGGCGCGCGGCTGCACCCTCGCCGATCTGCCGCTCGCCGAGATGCAGGCCGTCGAGCCGGCGATCACCGAGGCGGTGCGCGGCGCCCTTACCGTCGAGCGCTCGGTCGAGAGCCGCGCGAGTTACGGCGGCACCGCGCCGAGCCGGGTGCGCGCCGCAATCAGCGCCGCGCGGGAGCGCTACCTGCGATGAGCCGGCGATTTGGCCTGCCGCCGGCGCGGCGGATGCTGGCGAGTGGCGTCGTCGTCGTCATGCTGGCGCTGATGCTGGCGGCATGCGGCAAGAAGGGGGCGCCGCAGCCGCCGCCCGGCGTGCCCAACACCTATCCGCGGTCCTATCCCAGTGAGTGAGTTTTTCGCCTATCGCAACGGCGAGCTTTATGCCGAGGACGTGCCGGTGGCACGCATCGCGGCCGCGGTCGGCACCCCGTTCTATCTTTATTCCGCCGCCGCCTTTACCGCGCAGTACCGCGCCTTTGCCGAAGCCCTGGCGGCGGTCGACCCGCTGATCTGCTATGCGGTAAAGGCCAACTCCAACCTCGCCGTGCTGCACCTGTTCGCCCGGCTCGGCGCCGGTGCCGACGTGGTGTCCGAGGGGGAATTGCGGCGCGCGCTGGCCGCCGGCATCCCGCCGCAGCGCATCGTCTTCTCCGGGGTCGGCAAGACCCGGCCGGAGCTGGAGGTGGCGGTGGCCGCCGGCATCCGCCAGATCAACGTCGAATCGGTGCCGGAATTGCACCGGCTCGCCGATATTGCGGCCGCCGCCGGCCGCACCGCGCAAATCGCGATCCGCATCAACCCCGATGTCGATGCCCACACCCACGGCAAGATCGCGACCGGCCGCAAGGAAGACAAGTTCGGCATCCCCTACGGCGAGGCGGTCGCGGCCTACCGCCTCGCCGCCGACCTGCCGGGCATCGACCCGGTCGGGCTTGCCGTGCATATCGGCTCGCAGATCGGCGATCTCGGGCCTTGCCGCGCGGCCTTCTCGCGCCTCGCGGAGCTGGTCGTCGCGTTGCGCCGCGGCGGGCTGGCGGTGCGCCACGTCGATCTCGGCGGCGGGCTCGGCATCTCCTATCGCGACGAGGCGCCGGCAAGCCCCGCCGCCTACGCTGCCCTGGTGCGCGAGATTTTCGACCCGCTCGACGTGGCATTGGCGTTCGAGCCCGGCCGTTTCCTGGCCGGGCCGGCCGGCGTGCTGGTCGCCGGGATCGTTTACGTAAAGGCGGGGCCGGCGCGCCGCATCGTTGTCGCCGATGCGGCGATGAACGATCTGATCCGCCCGGCGCTCTATGATGCCTGGCACCGCATCGTGCCGGTGCGCGAACCCGCGCCCGCGGCGCCGCAGACGGCGGCCGATGTCGTCGGCCCGGTATGCGAGAGCGGCGATACCTTTGCGGTTGCACGCGAATTGCCGCCGCTCGCGGAAGGCGATCTGGTGGCATTTATGACCGCCGGGGCTTACGGTGCGGTGATGAGCTCGACTTACAACAGCCGCCCGCTGGTGCCCGAGGTGCTGGTTTCCGGCGACCGGTACGCGGTGGTGCGGGCGCGACCGAGTTTCGACGAAATGACGCGGCTGGAGCGTGTTCCCGACTGGCTCGGCGCCGGGCCGCCGCGGCGGCAAGAGGCCGGATGACCGGCGGCCGGTCGCCGCAGCGCCTGTTGGCGGCGCGGTTGCGGCTCGCCGGCGCGGCGCTTGCCTGGGAGCGCGGTTGGCCCGCCGCATGGCCGGCCTTGGGTCTGATCGGCGGCTTTGCGGTCCTCGCCCTGTTCGACCTGCTGCCGCTATTGCCGGCGCCGATCCACGCCGGTGTGCTCGCCGCGTTCGGGTTTGGCGTCCTCGCCGCCGTGATCTGGGGATACGGGAATTTCGCCTGGCCCAATGGCGACGCGGCGCGGCGGCGGCTCGAATTGTCGAGCGGGTTGCCGCATCGCCCGCTGCAGGCGCTGAGCGACACCCCGAGCGGCCCGCCCGATCCCGCGACCGCGCAATTGTGGGAGGCGCACCGCGCCCGCGTCGCCGCGGCGGTGCGGCGGCTGCGCGTCGGCTGGCCGCATGCCGGCCTGGCGCCGTGGGACCCCTGGGGCCTGCGCTCGATCCTGGCGATCCTGCTGCTGCTCGCCGCCCTTGACGCCGGCGCCGACTGGCGCGACCGGATCGTGCGGGCGTTCGAGCCCGGCTTCGCGCCCGGTGTCGCGGCTGCGGCCAGTTTCGATCTGTGGATCACCCCGCCCGATTACACCGGGTTGCCGCCGCAATTCCTGCGTGCCGGCACGAAGGGCACGATCCGCGTTCCCACCGGCAGCACGCTGCTGGCCCAGGTGCATGGCGGCGACGCCCTGCCGCGCCTCGTCATCGATCGCGCCGATCATGATTTCTCGGCGGTCGACAAGGAGGATTTCCGTTTCGGCACAACCCTTAGCGCGGGCACGCGGCTGACCTTGACCCAGGGGTGGACGACGCTGGGCAGCTGGCCGATCCAGATCATCCCCGACCATCCGCCGACCGTCGCCTTTGCCCGGCCGCCAAGCGCGACGCCGCGGGCGGCATTGCGGCTCGACTATCGCGCCAGCGACGATTACGGGGTCGAGGGCGTCAAGGCGGTGATCCGGCGTGCCGACGACGACCAGAAGGGCGCGCCGGCGATTGCGCTCGATCTGCCGCTGCCGGGCCTGCACCTCAAACAAGCAACGGCGACGAGCTATCATGACCTGTCGGCGCACCCGTGGGCGGGATTGCCGGTGGTGGTCCGGCTCGTCGCCCGCGATGCGCTGGGGCAGACGGGCAGCACTCCGCCGGTGCGCATGACCCTGCCCGAGCGCCATTTCACCAACCTGATCGCGCGGGCGCTGATCGACCAGCGCAAGGAATTGGTGAAGGATCCGGTCGGCGCGCGCATCCCGGTGGCCGAGATCCTCGGCGACCTCAACCAGCGGCCGGCGCTCTATCGCAACGACGGTACGGTGTCATTGGCGCTGAGCTTTGCCCAATACGAGTTGCGCCGCGATCCCGGCCCCGCGGCGGCCGCGACGGTGATCGGCCTGTTGTGGGACACCGCGCTGCATATCGAGGACGGCAACATGCCGCTGGCCGAGCGCGATTTGCGCCGGATCGAGCAGCGCCTGCAGGATGCCTTGGCGAAGGGTGCGCCCGACGACCAGATCGCCGCGCTGATGCAGCAATTGCGCCAGGCGCTCGACCGCTACATGCAGGCGCTCGCCGAGAATTTGCAGCGCCATCCGGACCAGGCAATGGCGCCGGTCGCGCCCGGCCGCATGCTCAGCAGCCGCGACTTGCAGCGCATGCTCGACCAAGCCGAGAACCTTGCCCGCAACGGCGACCGCGACCAGGCGCGCCAATTGCTCTCGCAATTGCAGAACATGCTCGAAAACCTGCGCATGGCGCGCCCCGGCGAGATGCAGCCGGGCGGCTCCGGCGGGGCGCAGCAGATGATGCAGAGTCTCGAAGAGCTGATGCGGCGCCAGCAGGGGCTGCTCGACCGCAGCTTTCAGGCGCAGCGCCAGGGCGGGGAGCACAACCCGACCAACCGGCCGGGCGGCCCGCAAGATGCAATGCCGCCGATGGGCGGCCTCGGCGCGGCCGCCGGGCAGCAGGAGGCGTTGCGCCGCATGCTCGGCGACCTGATGCGCCATCTCGGCGAAGGCAGCGGCGAAATCCCGCAGCCCCTCGGGCGTGCCGAGCGGGCGATGCACGATGCCACCGGCGCCTTGCAGCAGGGCGAGGCGGGCGCCGCGATCGGCCCGCAGACCGAGGCGCTCGACCAGCTGCAGCAAGGCGCGCGAGAGATTGCACGCCAGCTGCAGCAGCGCCTCGGCAATGCCTGGGGTCTGCGCGGCAAGGGCAGCACCGCCAGCCAGCGGCCGGCCGAATGGGATATGCGCGATCCGTTTGGGCGGCCCTCGGGCGACGGCCTCTATGACGAGGGCGACGTCAAGATTCCCGATACCGGCACGATGCAGAAATCCCGCCAGATCCTTGATGAATTGCGCCGCCGTGCGGGAGAGCGCTCGCGGCCGGCCATCGAACTCGACTACATCGACCGCCTGCTGAAGCGCTTTTGACCGGGCGGCGCAGGAAGCGCCGGCGCCGGCCCGCGCGGGCCGTGCGCGATAAAGGCTTCGACTCGCTGCGAAATGAGCGGTAAGGTTTACGTAATCGCGAAACCCTGCCGCTCCCCAACCCCAGATCAGCGCTGCTGTTCGAGGTTCCGTCCCAGCACCGACGTAATGCCGGGCCTTGCGTTATCGCGGCTTTTGCCGCTGGGCGGGAAGCGGCGAGGGTGAAAGGATCTTCGCATGATGATTGAACTTGACCGTGCGCGATGAACCGGCGGGTTTTACTTGGCCTGATCGCCGGGACCATGACCGCTCCCGCGCGGGTCGGATGGTCGATGCCGCTGCCGCCGCCGCCATTGCGCCCGCTTCATCTCGTCAACCCGCACACCCAGGAGTCGTTTTACGGGGTGTACCGCGACCAGGGCGGGCCGATCGGCTCGGTCATGGACGATCTGGGCGTGTTCCTGCGCGATTTCCATTGCGACCAGACGCACGCGATGGATGTCAACGTGCTCGATTTCCTTGCCTCGGTGATGGCGGCCACCGACCAGACCACCGCGTATATCCTGTCTGCCTACCGCACGCCGGCGACCAACGCGATGCTGGCGCGCACCACCTTCGGCGTCGCCGAAAACAGCCAGCACCTTTACGGCCGCGCGCTCGACGTGCATTTCGACCGTGACCTCGCCAAGGCCATGACGGCCGCGCGCGAGATGCGGCGCGGCGGGGTCGGCTGGTATCCGCATTCGGGGTTCATGCACATCGACAGCGGCCCGGTGCGCAACTGGGACCTCGACGAGACCGGGCTCGGCACCCTGCTGTTCGAGGGCGGGCATATTCATTTCGACGAACGCGGCGAGCCGGTGGTCAGCGCGACCGAGCGTGCGATCATTCGCCGCTATCGGCCGACGGTTCAGCAGATGCTGTTCCGCCGCCGCGTGCTGGCGCGCGCCGAGTTCATCGCCCGGCAGCAGGCCGAGGCGCGTGCCAAGTTCCGGCAGCGGCGCCGCCTGATCCACCTCAGCCGGCGATGAAGGTGACTGCGACCCCGCTCGCATGGACGCTCGGGTGCCCGAACGTCGCCGAGAAATGCGCCACCGCGCCGGGCGCCAGCTGGGCCGTCGGCGGGTCGATGACCTTGGCCGCCAGTTCGTTGTTATAGGCATCGCGCAGTGCAACCCTCAGGTGCGGCACCGTTAGCTCGGTATCCCCGGTATTGGTGATCTCGCCTTCGACGATCAACTCGTCGCCGGAGCGCACCGGCGCAACATGGCGGATCACCAGACGTGCCCTCGCCAATCTCACCCTGATCCCGAGCGCCTGGTAGAAATGGGCGGCCGCGGGCCATGCCCGGGCGATGCGGTTGCGGGCGAGGACGCCGGTGACGACGATTGCGAAAACCAGCAACACCGCCGCCAGAACCGCCCATTTCGGCACCGCGGGCGGGCGCCGCCGGACGGGTGCGGCGACCAGCGGCGCATCGGGGTCGGCGCGCAGCGGCGGCAGCGGCGACGGTGGCGACGGCTTCTCCTCCGGCTTGGCCGGCGCCGCCGCGGCGTCCGGCCGATAGAACCAGACATGGCCGCAACTGGCGCAGCGCACTTTGCGGCCGCGCGGCGCGCTGACCGCTTCCGCGGCCACCGTGTAGCGGGTCTGGCAGGCCGGGCAGGTGATGATCATCGCGCGGATGATTCCGGATTTGCCCGGTCTTGTCGATTCGCCTTCCGTGTCATGCGCTTGCCCGCCGTCGCGGGGGCCGCGGGCGACCCGTCCGGCGGCGCGCTTTGCCCGACCGCCGGGCCGCCGGCGCCGGTCTGGACGGCATCGCCGGGTCTATGTCAAGGTCGCGCCCCCAATCCGGCCGGCGGCAGGGGCGCCGGGGGCCGGCGCGGAGGTCGTGTGGTCAGGCTCGAAAATGTCGGCAAGCGTTACGGGGGCGGCGTCGAGGTCTTGCGCGACGTCACCGCCACGCTGGAGCCGGGCGGGTTCTATTTCCTGACCGGGGCCAGCGGCGCGGGCAAAACCACGCTGCTGAAGATCGTCCATTTGGCCGAACGGCCATCGCGCGGCACCGTTACCCTGTTCGGCACCAACATCGCCACCGCCGACCGCACCGCCCAATCCGCCCTGCGCCGCCGCATCGGCATGGTCTTTCAGGATTTTCGCCTGATCGAGCATCTGAGCGTGCGCGACAACATCGCCCTGCCGCTGCGCATCGCCGGTGCGCCCGACCGGGAGGTCCGCGACAACGTGCCCGAGCTGCTGGGCTGGCTCGGCCTGAGCGGCAAGGGCGATTTGTACCCGGCGGCGCTGTCCGGCGGCGAACAGCAGCGGGTCGCGATCGCCCGCGCCATCGTCCGCCGCCCCGATCTGCTGCTTGCCGACGAGCCGACCGGAAGTGTCGACGACGGGCTCGCCACGCTGCTGGTGCAGGTGTTCGAGCAGATCAACCGGCTCGGCACCACCGTGTTGATCGCGACCCATGATGTCGCCTTTGCCGGCCGGTTTGCATACCGCCGCCTGCACCTCGAGGCCGGCGCTCTGGCACCGGTCGCTGCCGCCGCGGCACCATGATCGGCGCCCGCATCGCTGCGCGGAGCGGAGCGCGGGATCTCGACCTGCCGCTCGGACGCGACACGGCGGCGCGGTTTCTGCCCTGGATCATCGCCTTGATGGTATACCTGTCGGCACTGAGCGCGATCGGTGCGGTCCTGCTCGGCGATGTATTGCACGGCTGGGATCGCGCGGCGCGCGGCATGCTGACCCTGCAGGTGCCGCCCGACACTTCGCAGGCGCGGATGGCGGTGCTCGTCGCCCTGCTGCGCCAGACCCCCGGGATCGTGTCCGCCCAGCCGCTCGACGCCAGCGAAACCGCACGCCGGATCGGCCCCTGGCTCGGTTCTGCGGTGCCGGCGGAAACGTTGCCGCTGCCGCGCCTGGTCGATTTCAGGATCAATCCCGCCATCGACATCGACTTCGCCGGATTGCGGGAGCATCTGAAATCGGTCGTGCCCGATGCGGAACTTGCCAGCCGTCTCCAGCCGCTGGCGCCGCTGCGGATCGCGGCGGTGCGGGCCCGGCGCGCGCTTGCCGCCGGCGTTGCCGCCGCTGCGGCGATGCTGGTGCTGACCGTCGTGTTCGGCGCCCGCACCGGGCTCGACATCCATCGCCCGACGGTCGAGATCCTGCATCTTTTGGGCGCGCTCGATCGCGATATCGCAGGGCGGTTTCAGGCGCATGCGCTGTCGCTCGGATTGCGCGGCGGGG
>JASHNY010000057.1 GCA_030041385.1 Alphaproteobacteria bacterium | reverse complement strand
CACGACCGACGTGACCGGGACGGTGCACCTGCCGGAGGGGACCGAGATGGTGATGCCGGGCGACAACGTGACGATGGAGGTCGAACTCCTGGTGCCGATCGCGATGGACGAAGGGCTGCGCTTTGCGATCCGCGAAGGCGGCCGCACCGTCGGCGCCGGCGTCGTCGCCAAAATTCTGAAGTAAGCGGGGTCAAGACGACGAGCCCGAACGCACGGCAGGCTGCCGACGGATGGCGTGGTTCAAGAAGGTTCTGTCGCCCTCGATGATTAGGAGTGTAGCTCAACTGGTAGAGCACCGGTCTCCAAAACCGGGGGTTGGGGGTTCGAGCCCCTCCACTCCTGCCATTGCAAGCCGCCCGACCATGAACCGGGCGAGGCCGGCCCGCACCAACTGGTTCAGCGATCGAGCTTGATTGACATGGCCAAGACCAGCCCCGCCGAATTCGCCCACCAGGTCCGCCAGGAAATTTCCCGCGTCACCTGGCCGACCCGCAAGGAGACCATCCAGACGACGCTGATGGTGTTCCTGATGGTGTTCATCGCCGCCGGGTTCTTTTTCGTCGTCGATCAGGTGATGTCTTACGGGGTGCGGCTCGTGTTCGGGCTAGGGCACTAGATCGGGAGCCATGACGATGGCGCACCGCTGGTACGTGATCCACGTCTATTCCGGCTTCGAGAAGAAGGTCGCGACGGCGATCCGCGAGCAGGCCGAACAGAAGGGGGTGGGCGACCGCTTTGACGAGATTCTGGTGCCGACCGAGGAGGTGATCGAGGTCAAGCGCGGCAGCAAGGTCAGCTCGGAGCGCAAGTTCTTTCCGGGCTACGTGCTGATCAAGATGGACCTCGACGACGAGACCTGGCACCTCGTCAAGAACACCGCCAAGGTCACCGGGTTTCTCGGCGGCCGCGGCCGGCCCTCGCCGATCAGCGAGGCCGAGGCCGCGCGCATCATGCGCCAGGTGCAGGAGGGGATCGAGCGGCCGAAGCCCTCCATCACCTACGAGATCGGCGAGCAGGTGCGCGTCTGCGACGGCCCGTTCACCTCGTTCAACGGCGTCGTCGAAGAGGTCGACGAGGAGAAGTCGCGGATCAAGGTGGCGGTGTCGATCTTCGGCCGCGCCACCCCGGTCGATCTCGAATACACCCAGGTCGAAAAGGTGTGAGCGCCACACCCATGCCGGTCTCGCCAACCTTGCGCTCGTCATTCCCGCGAGGGCGGGAATCCAGGAACACCGGCCCGTGTTCACGGGTTCCGGCGCTTCGCTGCGCTGCGGCCGGAGTGACGATTTTGGCGGCGCGACGCAGCGCCCCCGCACCGATTCAGGAATAGCCTCATGGCCAAGAAAATCGTCGGTATGATCAAATTGCAGGTGCCGGCCGGCAAGGCCAACCCGTCGCCGCCGATCGGGCCGGCGCTGGGCCAGCGCGGCCTCAACATCATGGAATTCTGCAAGGCATTCAACGCGGCGACGCAAAGCCTCGAACCCGGCGTGCCGATCCCGGTGGTGATCACCGCCTATGGCGACCGCAGCTTCACCTTTGTCACCAAGACACCGCCGGCGAGCTATCTGCTGAAGAAGGCGGCCGGGATCGAGAAGGGGGCGCAGACCGTCGGCAAGGGCGGCAGCGTCGGCCGGGTCACGATGGAGCAGGTCCGCGCGATTGCGGCCGAAAAGATGGGCGACCTCAACGCCAACGACATCGACGCCGCGTGCCGCATGGTGATCGGCTCGGCCCGGTCGATGGGCCTCGATGTGGTGGAATAGGGGCACGGAGAGCACGAGACATGGCCAAACAGGGCAAGCGCTTGACCAAGGCCTATAACGGGATCGACCCGGTGGCGACGCTGGCGGTCGGCGAGGCGGTCAAGCTTATCAAGTCGCGCGCCTCGGCGAAGTTCGACGAAACCGTCGAGATCGCGATGAACCTCAACCTCGATCCGCGCAAGCCTGACCAGAATTTGCGCGGCACGGTGATGCTGCCGCACGGCACCGGCAAAACCGTGCGGGTCGCGGTGTTCGCCCGCGGCGACCGGGCCAAGGAGGCGGAGGCCGCCGGCGCCGACGTGGTCGGCGCCGAGGAGTTGGCGGAAAAGGTCCAGGCCGGCGACATTGCCTTCGACCGCTGCATCGCCACCCCTGACATGATGGCGCTGGTCGGCCGGCTCGGGAAGATTCTCGGGCCGCGCGGCCTGATGCCGAACCCGCGCCTCGGCACGGTGACGCAGAACGTGACCGAGGCGGTCAAAGCCGCGAAAGGCGGCCAGGTCGAATTCCGTGCCGAGAAGGCCGGGATCGTCCATGCCGGGGTCGGCAAAGCGAGCTTTACGGACGACGCGCTGGTCGATAATGTGCGCGCCTTTGTCGGCGCCATCACCCGCGGCAAACCGAGCGGGGTCAAGGGCACCTATATCAAGCGGGTGAGCCTGAGCTCGACGATGGGGCCCGGGGTGAAGGTTGATTTGGCGGGCCTCGCAGCCGAAGAGGCGCGCGGGCAATAGCGGGCCGGGCGGCGGCACGCGGGGATCACAGGGCGGCGGCCCTGCCGGTGACGGCGGGCTGGCGGCCGAGCGCGGAGACAGGTGGTGGACCGATCGCACAAGCAGCTTCTGGTCGAGGCGCTGCACCAGGACCTTTCAGAAACGGTCTGCCTCGTGGTGACGCACCAGACCGGCCTGTCGGTGGCCGAGGCGACGCGGCTGCGGCGCGAGGTGCGCGGCGCCGGCGCCCGCTTCCGGGTGACCAAGAATCGGCTGGCGAAACGGGCGCTCCAAGGGACGCCGTTCGCCGGGCTGGCGCCGCTGTTCACCGGCCCCACCGCGATCGCCTTTTCGCACGATCCGGTCGCCGCGGCGCGCGCGGCGGTCGAGTTCGCCAACCGCAACGACAAGTTGACCATCGTCGGCGGCAGCCTGGATGGGCGGCCGCTCGATGCGGCCGGGGTCAGGGCGCTGGCGGCGCTGCCTTCGCTCGACGAATTGCGCGGCAAGATCATCGGCCTGGTCCAGGCGCCGGCGACCAAATTGGCCGGCCTGTTGCAGGCGCCGGGCGGCCAGCTGGCCCGGCTGCTGGCCGCGCATGCCGAAGCGGAAGGCGCGCCGGAGGACGGCGGCTAAATGACGCGGCGGTTGAGCGAATTTGCGGATACAATTCGGGCAATGCGTAAGCGGGAGCACCAAGATGGCTGACCTGGCAAGGATCGTCGACGATTTGTCGGCGCTGACCGTTATCGAAGCGGCAGAGCTGGCAAAGATGCTGGAAGAGAAGTGGGGCGTTTCGGCGGCGGCGCCGGTCGCGGTCGCGGTTGCCGGCGGGGCCGCGGCGCCCGCTGCCGAGGCGGCCGCGGAGAAGACCGAGTTCGACGTTATTCTGGCCGCGATCGGCGAGAAGAAGGTCAACGTGATCAAGGAAGTGCGGGCGATCACCCAGCTCGGCCTGAAGGAGGCCAAAGACCTCGTCGAGGCGGCGCCCAAGCCGGTCAAGGAGGGGGTCAACAAGGAAGAGGCGGCGAAAATCAAGAAACAGCTTGAAGATGCGGGGGCGACCGTTGAAATAAGGTAGGTCCGCCACGAGCTTTACAGAACTCAGCGGCTGCCCGACGGGCGCCGCACCGGAAACCGACGCTGCCTAACCGGGGTGCGAAGCCATTCGCACGCCCGGCTTTGGCGTCGGATGTACGAGTTGAGGCCCCGGCCGGCCGCGTTTGGCCTGGGGCGGCAGCAGGCGACCCGGGCCGCTTCGGCGGCGGCCCATAGCGAGGGAAGTGCATGGCTATCTCCTTCCACGGCAAAAAACGGATCCGCAAGAGCTTTGGGCGCATCCCCGAGGTCGCCCCAATGCCGAACCTGATCGAGGTTCAGCGCAGTTCGTACGACCATTTCCTGCAGATGGACGTGCCGCCCGAGCGGCGCGCCAATGTCGGGCTGCAGGAGGTTTTCAAGTCGGTCTTTCCGATCCGCGACTTTTCCGAGCGGGCGCAGCTGGATTTCGTGCGCTACGAATTGGAGACGCCGAAATACGACGTCGACGAATGCCAGCAGCGCGGCATCACCTTTGCCGCCCCGCTGAAGGTAACGCTGCGCCTGTTGGTTTGGGACCTCGACGAGGATACTGAGCTCCGCACGATTCGCGACATCAAGGAGCAGGACGTCTATATGGGCGACATGCCGCTGATGACGCGCAACGGCACGTTCATCATCAACGGCACCGAGCGGGTCATCGTCTCGCAGATGCACCGCAGCCCCGGCGTGTTCTTCGACCACGACAAGGGCAAGACCCATTCCTCGGGCAAATACCTGTTTGCCGCGCGGATCATCCCCTATCGCGGGTCGTGGCTCGATTTCGAGTTCGACGCCAAGGACCACGTCTATGTCCGCATCGACCGGCGCCGCAAATTGCCGGCGACGACGCTGCTGTTGGCGCTCGACGACGCGGCGACCGAGGCGAAGCGCGCCGCGCGCAAGGCTGAAGGCAAGTCGCTGGCGCCGGGCGAAGCCGTCGGCATGTCGAAGGAGGAGATTCTCGCAGCCTTCTACGGCACGACGATAATCCGCCGCGGTCCGAACGGCTGGATGACGGCGTTCGATCCCGAGCAGTTCCGGGCGAAGCTTGCCAGCGACCTGATCGATGCCGCGACCGGCGAGGTCAAATTGCCCGCCGGCGAACGGCTGACCCCGCGTCTCGCGCGGCGCCTGGCCGAAGCCGGGCTCAGCGAGGTGTTGATCCCGGATGTCGAGCTGGTCGGCCGCTATTTCGGCCAGGACGTGATCAACGAGGACACCGGCGAAGTGTATTTCGAGGCCGGTGACGAGATCACCGAGGCGGCGCTGGCGCAACTGGCCGAGACCGGCGCCGCCGAGCTGCCGCTGCTCGATATCGACCTCGTCAGCAAGGGGCCGGAAAGCCGCGGCCCCTATATCCGCAACACGCTGGCGATCGACAAGAACGCGACCCGCGAGGACGCGCTGATCGACGTCTACCGGGTCATGCGCCCGGGCGAGCCGCCGACCTTGGAAACCGCGGAGGCGCTGTTCGACAGCCTGTTCTTCGATGCCGAGCGCTACGATTTGTCGGCGGTCGGGCGGGTCAAGATGAATTCGCGCCTTGGCCTTACCACCGACGATTCGGTGCGCGTGTTGCGCAAGGAGGACATCCTGGCGATCCTTCAGGTGCTCGTCGACCTGAAGGACGGCCGCGGCGAGATCGACGACATCGACCATCTCGGCAACCGGCGTGTGCGCTCGGTCGGCGAATTGATGGAAAACCAGTACCGCGTCGGCCTGTTGCGCATGGAGCGGGCGATCCGCGAGCGGATGAGCTCGGTCGAGATCGACACCGTGATGCCGCACGATTTGATCAACGCCAAGCCGGCGGCCGCGGCGGTGCGCGAGTTTTTCGGCTCGTCGCAATTGTCGCAGTTCATGGACCAGACCAACCCGCTCTCCGAGATCACCCACAAGCGCCGGCTGTCGGCGCTGGGGCCGGGCGGGTTGACGCGCGAGCGCGCCGGGTTCGAGGTGCGCGACGTGCACCCGACGCATTACGGTCGGATCTGCCCGATCGAGACCCCGGAAGGGCCGAATATCGGCTTGATCAACAGCCTGGCGACCTATGCGCGGGTCAACCAGTACGGCTTTATCGAAAGCCCCTATCGCAAGGTCGTCGACGGCCGGGTCACCGACGAGGTCGTGTACCTGTCGGCGATGGACGAAGGCCGCTATGCGATCGCCCAGGCCAACGTGCCGGTCGATGCCGACGGCAACATCACCGACGAACTGACCAACTGCCGCAAGGCCGGCGATTTCCTGATGCTGCGGCCGCACCAGATCGACCTGATCGACGTGTCGCCGAAGCAGCTGGTCTCGGTCGCCGCGGCGCTGATCCCGTTCCTCGAAAACGACGACGCCAACCGCGCGCTGATGGGGTCCAACATGCAGCGCCAGGCGGTGCCGCTGATCCGCGCCGAGGCGCCGCTCGTCGGCACCGGCATGGAGGAGACGGTGGCCCGCGATTCGGGGGTCACCATCATCGCCCGCCGCTCGGGGGTGGTCGACCAGGTCGATGCCACCCGCATCGTGATCCGCGCGACCGGCGAGACCTCGGCTGCGGCATCCGGTGTCGACATCTACAATCTGCTGAAGTTCCAGCGCTCGAACCAGAACACGTGCATCAACCAGCGGCCGCTGGTGAAGGTCGGCGACCAGGTGCGGGCCGGCGACATCGTCGCCGACGGCCCCTCGACCGAGCTCGGCGAATTGGCGCTCGGGCGCAACGTGCTGTGCGCGTTCATGCCGTGGAACGGCTACAATTTCGAGGATTCGATCCTGATTTCCGAGCGGATCGTGTCGGACGACGTGTTCACCTCGATCCACATCGAGGAGTTTGAGGTCAGCGCCCGCGACACCAAGCTCGGCCAGGAAGAGATCACCCGCGACATCCCGAATGTAGGCGAAGAGGCGCTGAAGAACCTCGACGAGGCCGGCATCGTCTATATCGGGGCCGAGGTGAAGCCCGGCGACATCCTGGTCGGCAAGGTCACGCCGAAGGGCGAGTCGCCGATGACGCCCGAGGAGAAACTGCTGCGGGCGATCTTCGGCGAAAAGGCGTCCGACGTGCGCGATACCTCGCTGCGCCTGCCGCCGGGGGTCAGCGGCACGATCGTCGAGGTGCGGGTGTTCTCGCGCCGCGGCGTCGACAAGGACGAGCGTGCGCTGGCGATCGAGCGCGCCGAGATCGAGCGGCTGGCCAAGGACCGCGACGACGAAAGCGCCATTCTCGAACGCAGCTTTGCCGCACGACTCAAGGAATTGCTGATCGGCCAGATCGCGGTCGCCGGCCCCAAGGGAATGAAGTCCGGCGCCGCGATCGATGAGGCCTTGCTGGCCGAGTACACGCCGGGGCAGTGGCGCTCAGTCTCGGTGCGCGACGATGCCCGGATGGCCGATATCGAGGCGCTGAAGAAGCAGCGCGAGGATGCCGGCGCGGCCTTGGAGGCGCGGTTCGAGAGCAAGGTCGAGAAACTGCAGCGCGGCGACGAATTGCCGCCGGGCGTGATGAAGATGGTCAAGGTGTTCGTCGCGGTGAAGCGCAAGCTCCAGCCCGGCGACAAGATGGCCGGGCGCCACGGCAACAAGGGCGTCATCTCGCGCATCATGCCGATCGAGGACATGCCCTACCTCGAAGACGGGACGCCGGTGGATCTGGTGCTGAACCCGCTCGGCGTGCCGAGCCGGATGAATGTCGGCCAGATTCTCGAAACCCATCTCGGCTGGGCCGCGGCCGGGCTCGGCCGCCGCATCGGCGAGGTCGTCGAGCGGTTGCAGCGCGCCGCCAGGAACGGCGCGGCGAACGGCGACGGCGGCGCCTTGCGCCAATTGCTCGGCAGCATCTACGACGGGATGGAGCGCCGGGAGATCGAGGCCCTGCCCGATGACGAGCTGACCGATCTCGCCGCCAACCTGACCCACGGCGTGCCGATGGCGAGCCCGGTGTTCGACGGGGCGCGCGAGGACGACATCGTCGCCATGCTTGAACAGGCCGGGCTGTCGGCCTCCGGGCAGGTGACCCTGGTCGATGGGCGCACCGGCGAGGCGTTCGATCGCAAGGTGACGGTCGGCTACATCTACATGCTGAAACTGCACCACCTTGTCGACGACAAGATCCACGCCCGCTCGATCGGGCCGTACAGCCTCGTCACCCAGCAGCCGCTCGGCGGCAAGGCGCAGTTCGGCGGCCAGCGCTTCGGCGAGATGGAGGTGTGGGCGCTCGAAGCCTACGGCGCGGCCTATACCTTGCAGGAGATGCTGACGGTCAAGTCTGACGACGTATCCGGCCGCACCAAGGTGTACGAGGCGATCGTGCGCGGCGACGACAATTTCGAAGCCGGCATTCCCGAATCGTTCAACGTGCTGGTCAAGGAATTGCGCTCGCTCGGCCTCAACGTCGAGCTGGAGCAACGCCACTGATGATGCCCTCTCCATCGCCGGCGATCACCGGCAGAGCAGGGATCGTGTCATATCGTCGTCCGCGCCGATGCGGGGGTTCGCAGGCCGGCACAGCCGCCGGCCTCGGCTTCCGCCTTTGCGGGCATGACGACAGAGCCTGAAAGGGGTCGTTGATGAACGAGTTGATGAACATCTTCGGTCAGGTCAGCGGGCCGCAAAGCTTCGACCAGATCCAGATCGCGATCGCCAGCCCGGAGCGCATCCGGTCGTGGTCGTACGGCGAGATCAAGAAGCCGGAGACGATCAACTACCGCACCTTCAAGCCGGAGCGCGACGGGCTGTTCTGCGCCCGCATCTTCGGCCCGATCAAGGATTACGAGTGCTTGTGCGGCAAGTACAAGCGCATGAAGTATCGCGGCATCATCTGCGAGAAATGCGGCGTCGAGGTCACCTTGTCCAAGGTGCGGCGCGACCGCATGGGCCATATTGAGCTGGCCTCGCCGGTGGCGCATATCTGGTTCCTGAAGTCGCTGCCGAGCCGCATCGGCCTGTTGCTCGACATGACGCTGAAGGATCTCGAACGCGTCCTCTATTTCGAGAACTACGTGGTCATCGAGCCCGGCCTCACCCCGCTCAAGCAGCGCGAACTGCTGAGCGAAGAAAAATACATCGAGGCGCAGGAGGAATACGGCGAGGACCAGTTCACCGCCAAGATCGGGGCCGAAGCATTGCGCGACATGCTGTCGGCGATCGACCTGCAGGAAGAAAAGACCAAACTGCGCGAGGAGCTGCGCGAGACCAGCTCCGAGGCGCGGCGCAAGAAACTGGTCAAGCGGCTCAAACTGGTCGAGGCGTTCGTCGAATCGCACAGCCGGCCGGAATGGATGATCCTCGAAGTCGTGCCGGTGATTCCGCCCGAACTGCGCCCGCTGGTGCCGCTCGACGGCGGCCGCTTCGCCACCTCCGACCTCAACGACCTCTACCGCCGCGTCATCAACCGCAACAACCGGCTGAAGCGGCTGATCGAATTGCGCGCGCCCGACATCATCGTGCGCAACGAAAAGCGCATGCTGCAGGAGGCGGTGGACGCGCTGTTCGACAACGGCCGTCGCGGCCGGGTCATCACCGGGGCCAACAAGCGGCCGCTGAAATCCTTGAGCGACATGCTCAAGGGCAAGCAGGGCCGGTTCCGCCAGAACCTCCTGGGCAAGCGGGTCGATTACTCGGGCCGCTCGGTCATCGTCGTCGGCCCCGAGTTGAAACTGCACCAGTGTGGGCTGCCGAAGAAGATGGCGCTCGAATTGTTCAAGCCGTTCATCTATTCGAAGCTTGAGCTCTACGGCCTCGCCAGCACGATCAAGGCGGCCAAGCGCATGGTCGAGAAGGAGCGGCCGGAGGTCTGGGACATCCTCGAAGAGGTGATCCGCGAGCATCCGGTGCTGCTGAACCGTGCGCCGACATTGCACCGCCTCGGCATTCAGGCGTTCGAGCCGGTTTTGATCGAGGGCAAGGCGATCCAGCTTCACCCGCTGGTCTGCACCGCGTTCAACGCCGATTTCGACGGCGACCAGATGGCGGTGCATGTGCCGCTGTCGTTGGAGGCGCAGCTCGAAGCGCGCGTCCTGATGATGTCGACCAACAACATCCTCTCGCCTGCCAACGGCAAGCCGATCATCGTGCCGTCGCAGGACATCGTTCTCGGCCTCTATCACATCACGATGGAGCGCGCCGGCGAGCCGGGCGAAGGCATGCTGTTCACCAATGTCGGCGAGATCGAGCAGGCGCTCGAAGCCAAGGCGGTGTCGCTCCACGCCCGCATCAAGGCGCGCTTCAACGGCGTCGACGAGGACGGCAAGCCGGTGGTGCGCCGGGTCGAAACCACCCCGGGCCGGATGCTGCTCAGCGAGATTTTGCCGCGCCACCCGGCGATCCAGTTCGACCTGATCAACCGGCTGCTGACCAAGAAGGAGATCAGCAACCTGATCGACCACGTCTATCGCCACTGCGGCCAGAAGGAGACCGTGATCTTCTGCGACCGGCTGATGACGCTCGGCTTCACCCAGGCGTGCAAGGCCGGCATCTCGTTCGGCAAGGACGATCTGATCATCCCCGAGGCCAAGCACACGCTGGTCGCCGAGGTACAGGAAAAGATCAAGGAATACGAGCAGCAGTACCAGGATGGGTTCATCACCCAGCGCGAGAAGTACAACAAGGAAGTCGATGCCTGGACCAGCTGCAGCGAAAAGGTCGCCGACGAGATGGTCAAGGTCATCCGCGCCGAGCGCCCGGGCGAGCCGATCAACCCGGTGTGGATGATGTCGGATTCCGGCGCGCGCGGCTCGGCGGCGCAGATCAAGCAATTGGCCGGCATGCGCGGGCTGATGACCAAGCCGTCGGGCGAGATCATCTCGACCCCGATCATCTCCAACTTCAAGGAGGGGTTGTCGGTGCTCGAGTACTTCAACTCGACGCACGGCGCCCGCAAGGGCCTCGCCGACACCGCGCTGAAGACCGCCAATTCCGGCTATCTGACGCGCCGGCTCGTCGATGTCGCCCAGGACGCGATCATCACCGAAGAGGATTGCGGCACGACCAAGGGGCTGGCGACGCGCGCCGTCATCGATGGCGGCGAGATCATCGCGCCGCTTGCCGACCGCATCCTCGGCCGCTGCGCCGCGGTCGATATCCTCGACCCGCTGAGCGGCCAGGTGGTGTTGCCGGCCGGCGAATTGATCGACGAAGACGCGGTCGATGCGATCGAGATGGCCGGCATCGACACGGTGACGATCCGCTCGGTGCTGACCTGCGAGGCGCGCCAGGGCGTGTGCGCCAAATGCTATGGGCGCGATCTGGCCCGCGGCACGATGGTCAATATCGGCGAGGCGGTCGGCGTCATCGCGGCGCAATCGATCGGCGAGCCCGGCACGCAATTGACGATGCGCACCTTCCACATCGGCGGGGCGGCGCAGCGCGGCGCCGAGCAGTCCTCGATCGAGGCGGCGCTCGACGCGCGGGTCGAGATCAAGAACCGCAACGTCGTCATCAATTCCGCCGGTCTGCCGGTGGTCATGGGACGCAATTGCGAGATGGTGTTGCTCGATGAGGTCGGCCGCGAAAAGGCCCGCCACCGCGTGCCCTATGGCGCCCGGTTGCTGGCCGACGAGGGCGCCCAGGTGCAGCGCGGCGAGCGCCTTGCCGAATGGGATCCCTACACGATCCCGATCATCACCGAGACCGACGGCATCGCCCATTACCTCGATGTGATCGAGGGGGTGTCGATGCGCGAGGTCATCGACGATGCGACCGGGATTTCGTCGAAGGTCGTGATCGACTGGAAGCAGCAGCCGCGCGGCGGCGATCTGCGCCCGCGCATCGCCCTCCTCGACAGCGCCGATCAGGTGCTGATGCTGGCGAACGGCCTCGAGGCGCGCTATTTCCTGCCGGTCGATGCGATCCTGTCGGTCGATAACGGGGCCGCGGTCAAGGCCGGCGACGTGCTGGCCCGCATCCCGCGGGAATCGTCGAAGACCCGCGACATCACCGGCGGCCTGCCGCGCGTCGCCGAATTGTTCGAGGCGCGCAAGCCCAAGGACTTCGCGATCATCAGCGAAAGCGAGGGCCGCGTCGAATTCGGCAAGGACTACAAGACCAAGCGCCGCATCCTGGTGGTGCCGAGCGACGGCGGCGGCGACACCGTCGAGTACCTGATCCCCAAGGGCAAGCACATCAGCGTCCAGGAGGGCGATTACGTCCTCAAGGGCGACCTGCTGATGGACGGCAACCGGGTGCCGCACGACATCCTGCGCATCCTCGGGGTCGAGGAGTTGGCGAGCTACCTGATCAACGAGATCCAGGAGGTCTATCGGCTCCAGGGCGTGCGCATCAACGACAAGCACATCGAGGTGATCGTGCGCCAGATGCTGCAGAAGGTCGAGATCGAGGACCCGGGCGAGACCACCTTCCTCGCCGGGGAGCAGGTCGACCGCAGCGAGTTCGACCTGGAAAACACCAAGGCCGAGCACGAGGAGCTGCGCGCGGCCAAGGCGCATCCGGTATTGCAGGGCATCACCAAGGCGAGCCTGCAGACGAACTCGTTCATCTCTGCCGCCTCGTTCCAGGAGACGACGCGCGTCCTCACCGAGGCCGCCGTCTCGGGGCGGGTCGACGGGCTCAACGGGCTCAAGGAGAACGTCATCGTCGGCCGGCTGATCCCGGCCGGCACCGGCAGCGTCATCGCCCGGCTGCGCGAGATCGCGGCCGATCGCGACCGCGAATTGGCGGCGATCGCGGCCGCTGCCGAGGCCGAGCCGGCGCAGCTCGAAGCCGAGCAGCGCACGGCGTAGAACGGCGCCGCGGCCCGCCGGAAGGGTCTTCCGCGCGGGCCGCCGCCCGCTTTCCGGCGCCCGTGGAGCGGCTTATCCGCTTGGCCGAAAATGCATGGGCGGATGGCGGCGAAAAGTGATTGACCCACTGTGCCGGGGGGCCTATAAGCCCCCCTCCCGCGCGGCCGGAGCCCTCGATAGGTGAGGCCGCGGGGTATGCTGATTGAGATTGTGAGGGGAGTGGAAGGGATGCGCGGGCGGCGGCGTCGAAGGGCGCTGTTGCTTGCGGATGGGACGCGCTGCGGCTGGGTTTGGGTCTTCGGTGAGGGGATTTGGGTCTGGTTGTGGCGTGAGGTTTCATCTTTGAGAAGGACAGCGGCCGAGTAAGAGGCAAGGCTCTGGGTCTGGCTGGTTTGG